>JBGSUZ010000327.1:0-5337 GCA_041753235.1 Acidaminobacteraceae bacterium | reverse complement strand
CAAGCCAGCCCATTAGTAATAAATTTAAGGCGGTCAGGTTACCAGTAAGGGTAATTTGAGCGCCTTTTTTAATAACAAAGGAGGCGGTTATAACATGAAAATGCATGTTCAAAAAAAGACGACAAGCCAGCGCCTATTTAGGCAATTGAGTGGGGTAGTTTTCTTGTTTGCACTACTCGTAACGGGACTTACACATACATATGCACAGACCAAGGGAACAGAGGTTTACTTAGAAAAAGGTACCCAATTGCCAAACGAGGGTGCAACTTGGATCAACTATGAAATTGAAACAGGCGGTGAAGCGTTTGACGGTCGCCTAATCATTCAAGAAAGCATTAATACAGGATCAGATTTGGATGAGAGGGAGTCTGGGGTTGAAACCGTCTATCCTATCCATTTGGATGCGGGGCAAGTGAACGGACGTGTCAAACATACGCCTGTTTCAAATGCATACCAAATGAACTTTCAAACGCGCTACCGTTTAGTGGACAGCAAGGGCTCGGTTGTGAAAGCGGGCTCTCTGGGGTTTGCACTATATAACACAAAAAGCGGCGTTATGCTGATGTCTGAAGCCTTAGGTCACTGGAAACAGGTGTCGGCTATGCATACCGTTATTGAAAAGCCGGTAATGGATAAAGACCCAGATTTTCTAAAGAGTTACAAGACCTTCGTGCTGACCCATGAAGATGCACTAAGCCTCAGTCCAGAGATTCAGCAGGTGGTGCTGAATGAAGTCGCTCAGGGGGCACGGATTGTAGTCATTAGTCCTAGAGGCCATATTAATGAAAATTTTGTAGAAGTACTGACCGGCGAAAAATTTTCAAAGACAGGCATGAGTAATTTAAAGCAAGATATTAGCTATATACTCGGAGAAAATAGAACCACAGATTTATGGCTTGAGACTGCTAAGACAGAAAAAAACCATAGTATGCATATTGCTGCTTATGGCAAAGGCAGTCTGGTTCAGCTTGGTTACGATCCTTTTTCAGGAGAGTTGCTGACGCCTACAGAAAAGCAGCGCGTTAGTGAAGTACTTTGGTTATGGCAAAACAAAGAGGATAAATATAGTGCTAATGAAAATGGCTTTTATGACAGGGTACGTAAACTGCCCAATGCTTATGCGCCTAATTTTGGTGTGATGCTTGCAATTGTAGGCCTGTTCATTGTCGTCGGACTTGTTATAGGGCTGTATGTAGGAAAAATTAAAAAGCAGCCGCAAGGAATGGTCATGGGCATTTTTAGCGGAACGATTCTATGCTTGCTGGCACTGGTCGTGTATAGTGCTACCAAGGGTTATACCGGCGTTATGTTGAATTCAGTACAACTTCAGTATACAACCTCGCAAGGGTACCAAATTAGAACTGACTATCTGGGCGTCAAAGGCAATCGGAATAAACTCATTTTAACTTCGGATAAGCCGATGGATTTAGCGCCAATCAATATGAATTGGTATCAATCTAAAGACTATACACTAGAACACCATTATGGTGAGCAAGAGACCTGGGTCATTCCACGGCTTAACAAGTGGCAGGTCAATGTATTCAAACAAACACATAGCCTTTTGGGAGAGTCTATGACTGGCAGTGCCAAACAAACGACAGATACACTTACAGGCAGTAGCAAAAACCCAACCAAGGACACTTGGTACAACCCCATTTTGATAGTCGATGGCATGGCGTATTTGTTGGATACCGTACCACCTGAGACGGCATTTAATTGGCAAATTGAGCGCACAGGCGGAGAAAACGTTCGGGTAATGTCTGGTGATAAGTCAGACTGGCATAAAAAGTTATACTCAGCTCAGAATTTCGAACAAAATCCAAAAGTGCAAAAGATAATCAGTGCAGATACGGTTACAAATATGCTTGAATCCGTGTTAATGCAGTATCCTGAACTTAAACGTGGGACACAAATAGTGACATTTACGCTGGGAGAAAAATCGAATATACAGCTATCTGGTGAGAAGGGGAAAAACTTTGAACTGGGTATTCAAGTATATGACATGACACACCTAGTAGATACTTCTACATTTACTCAGATGCGAGTCGACGCAAATCAACTGCAATTTTTAAACGGCGGCACGATAAGCATAGACCCGTGGTCAAACGATTTCTCAATCAATAGCAAAGAAATGAATGGACAGCTGACGGCCCTGACGCCGAGTATAGATTTAAAATCTGGAGCCAACTGGCAGCTGCAATACAACAAAGAACAACTGGAGGCTGTAGAAATTTTCAATTACCGTTTAGGCATTTGGGAGAAGACAGATCCACTTAACTTTGTAATTAAGGGAAGTCAAGTAACGGACTATTTAGATGCAAACAAGCGCATCACCTTCCATTTAAAACTGAAAAATAACTACTTGCAACCGACAGATCTCGTATTGAGAAGAGAGGGGGCAAATTAGATGCTTAAGATAGAAAACATGCATAAAGCCTATGGCAAGACGAAGGCGCTAGATGGTCTGAACTTAGAAATTGAAAAAGGGAGCATCTATGGCTTTGTAGGGCCAAACGGTGCAGGAAAGACCACTACTATGAAGCTGATAGCAGGGTTGCTTAAACCAGATGAGGGCCAGATTACTCTAGGCGATGAAGTGTTACAGTATGGCTCTCAAAGTATTAGAAAACGCATAGGCTACATGCCAGATTTTTTTGGTGTTTACGATAACCTTTTAGTCCATGAATATTTAGCGTTTTTTGGTGCGCTTTACGAACTGAGTTCAGAGCAAATTAAATTAAAAACAGCAGAACTTTTAGAGCTGGTACAACTTTCAGACAAGGCTAATGATCCAGTAGACAGCCTGTCGCGAGGCATGAAACAGCGTCTTTGCCTTGCAAGAGCCCTTATACATGAACCAGAGCTGCTGCTTTTAGACGAGCCTGCTTCTGGCATGGACCCTATTGCTCGCATACAAATGAAAGATATATTGAAAACACTTAGTCAGCAGGGACAGACAATATTAATCAGTTCTCATATCTTGCCGGAACTTAGCGAAATCTGCACGACCATTGGCATGATTCATCAAGGGAAAATGATTCAACAGGGCACTATGTCGACCCTAGACAGAACGCTTGGAGACAGCCTGAAAATACAGTTTAAGCATTTGGCAAGCAATTCAGAAGAACAGGTTGCCGCCGCTATTGCCACAACAAGTGTTAAGCATTGGCAGCGCATAGACCCTCAAACCGTAATAGCAGAACTTTCAACCGATGAAGACGGCGCAGCCCAGCTGCTTCGCCATCTCAGCACCAGCTTAGACATTTATCAGTTTCAAATTTTGGAGGATTCCCTTGAGACCCTCTTCAAGAAAGCTATAATGGAAGAAGGAGAGGTGTCAGTTCATGAAGCTTAATCCTATTTTAACGAGAGAAATGACCGTCTTTCAGCGGGGCTGGAAATTACCTGTATTGATTCTTCTATACAACGGACTCATGATTTTGATGCTGGCAGGCTTATATACCTTGATGAATAAAAGTAGCAGTGGTGGCACAGGCATTGACATCGGCTATATGAATGGGCTTTACTACTTTGTGACCTTTGGACAGTTGGTGCTGTTGCTACTCATGGTACCAGCAGTGACTGCAGGCGCAATTTCAGGAGAAAGGCAGCGGGGCACCTTAGATATTTTACTGGTTTCTGCCAAATCTCCACGGGAAATAATTTTAGGAAAACTGGAAGCTGGGCTATTTGCAGTTGGCCTGCTAATGGTTTCTAGTCTGCCGTTTTATGCTATTGTAGGTGTTTATGGCGGTGTTGGCTTTTTAGAGGTTATAGGCAATTTAGTCATATTTTCAGTACTGGCTATATGCTATGGCGCCATCGGCTTAGCGTTTTCTTCTTGGTTTAAAAAGAATCAAGCGGCTATGATATTTACCTATGTGACGATATTTGTTAATAGTGTTCTTACGTTGATTGTCACGTTTATTTGTTTAGGGCTGTACAATGCCTTTTGGAATGCGCAACCGAGCGCTTGGCTGTCTTTTTTACTTTATGTGAATCCGTTTGTGGTCATGTTGACACATTTGGATGTGCAGATGGTAGGGCAGTCGAGTTTGCTGGCGGTATATGAACACTACAACCCGCTGGTGTCACTGATTGTGATGATAATGGTGCATTTGTTACTGTCTTTAGGGTGTTTGGCATTGGCACAACTGGGGTTAAAGGAGCGATAAATTATGTATAAGCATCAAAAAATAGCGGTGATCATTCCGGCGGCGGGAAGCGGCAGGCGAATGGGCACAAAAGAGATTAAAACTTTTCTGAAGCTAAAAGACAAGGATTTGATTCAGTGGACTTTAGAAGCTTTCCTTCAAAATGACTGGGTGGATCAAATTGTCGTGGTCGGCAGAAAACAAGAACAGGAGCGTTTTGAGTTGCTTCTAGAAACCGTTCGGGTAGAAAAACGTAGTCAAGGAGCAGCTTACCCGCATATGAGTTTTGTAGTGGGTGGTGCTGACCGTGTTGAGTCGGTTCACAACGGCCTGAGTCAACTAATGGAAGACATTCACTTTGTTATGGTTCATGACGGCGCAAGGCCGCTCGTGACAGACGATGTGATTGAACGTAGTTTAGAAGATGTGCTGGAGCATAATGCCTCAGTAGTTTGTGTGCCTATGAAGGATACGATAAAGGTTGCGACAGATGACCATTTTGTAGACTATACACCAGACAGAAGCCGTTTGTTCAGTATTCAAACCCCTCAGAGCTTTGAACGAAACTTGCTGTTAAGAGCCTATGAACAAGGCATACTTCAAGGACTCAGTGCCACAGACGACAGCGGGTTAGTGGAAGCTTTCGGTCACCCTGTCAAACTGACGCTAGGCAGTTATAACAACATTAAAATTACGACGCCAGAGGATTTATTATTGGCGGAGCGCATATTAGAAAGGGAAAATGCATGAGAATAGGATTTGGATACGATGTGCATAAATTGGTAGAAGGACGGGCATTGATTTTAGGCGGTGTGACTGTGCCCCATCACTTAGGGCTGTTAGGTCATTCAGATGCGGACGTGCTTACCCATGCGATTATGGACGCCATGTTAGGCGCTTTGGCCCTTGGCGATATTGGCAAACATTTTCCAGACACAGACGACGCCTACAAGGGTGCAGACAGTTTAAAGCTATTAGCGCATGTGGTGGAAGTTTGTCGCAAAGAAGGTTATGTACTAGGGAATTTAGATGCGACGGTGGCGGCTCAAAAACCGAAGCTGGCACCTCATATTGAAGACATGCGCAACCGCTTGGCAGAGGTCATTGGGGTTTCAGTAGGTCAGGTCAGCGTCAAGGCCACAACCACTGAAAAACTAGGCTTTGAGGGCCGTGAAGAAGGCAT
>JBGSUZ010000326.1:0-2088 GCA_041753235.1 Acidaminobacteraceae bacterium | reverse complement strand
AACCTTAAACCCTTGGCGATGCTCTAACGTCTGAATAAAGCTTGATGCTTCATGTAAGCCTTCATGGGTTCCAGTGTCAAGCCATGCATATCCTCGTCCGAATACCTCTACTTTGAGCTGACCCTGTCGTAGGTATTTTTGATTCAAATCCGTAATCTCTAATTCACCCCGGCTAGAGGGTTTTAGATCTACAGCAAGTTCAGAAGCTTGGGAATCATAAAAGTAAATTCCCGGAACTGCATAGCGAGACTTTGGGTTTTCTGGTTTCTCTTCTAAACTCAACACCTTACCGTTTCTGTCAAACTCAACAACTCCAAAGCGTGTAGGATCTGCAACACGATACCCAAATATTAGTGCTCCTTCTTGAAGCTGGGATGCTTGAGTGAGAATATCTACGAAACCACTGCCGTAGAATAAATTATCACCAAGAATGAGACATATAGAGTCTCCATTAATGAAATCTTTCCCTAAAATAAGAGCCTGTGCTAAACCTTTGGGTTCTGGCTGTACAACATAACTAAATTCAAGTCCCCACTGACTCCCATCTAATAAGAGATTTTGGAAGAGAGGCAGGTGCTCAGGCGTTGAGATGATTAAGATCTCACGTATTCCTGCCAACATCAGAGTTGACAGCGGATAATAAATCATAGGCTTGTCATATATGGGAATAAGCTGTTTATTTGTCACATGAGTCAAAGGATATAGGCGACTACCTGTACCACCCGCCATGATAATTCCTTTCATTAGTAATCTCCTTGATATAATATTTATTTTTCATATTTTGATCGCAAAAATCAGCCCCGCTCACTATAGTTTACTTCGATCCACTCTCGATATTCACCCGAACGAATTTGGTTGGTCCAACTAGTATTTTCTAAGTACCAATTTATAGTTTTTCGTAGACCATTTTCAAAGTTAACTGATGGCTTCCAGCCTAGATCTTGATAAATTTTTTCACAGTTAATTGCATACCGTCGATCATGACCAAGACGATCTTTGACGAAAGTAATTAATGAAGAATGCTTCAAGTTTGGCCTAGGCGAAACCTCATCTAAAATAGAACAAATATTTTCGACTACTGATAGATTTGTGAGTTCATTACGGCCGCCTATATTATAAGTCTCTCCCACTTTACTCTCTTTCAATACTTTGTAAATAGCATGACAGTGATCTTCAACATATAACCAGTCTCGAACATTTTGACCATCTCCATAGATTGGTAGAGACTTCCCTTCTAACGCATTCAATAGAATGAGAGGTATCAGTTTCTCTGGAAATTGCCTAGGGCCGTAGTTATTTGAACAATTTGTGGTGAGGGTAGGAAAGCCATAGGTATGTTGATAGGCTCTTACTAAGTGATCAGAACCTGCTTTTGATGCAGCGTAAGGACTATTGGGTGCATAGGGAGTGTCTTCCCTAAATGCTTCATCATTGGGCTTTAAAGAACCATAAACTTCGTCTGTCGAAACGTGTAGGAAACGAAACAAAGATTTTTGATCTTCATCGAGCTTCTCCCAATATGATTTTGCTGCTTCCAGAATTTGAAATGTACCAAATATATTCGTCTGGATGAACTCGCTAGGGTTTAGAATAGAGCGATCAACATGACTCTCTGCCGCAAAATTTAAAACAGCATCAGGAGAAAATCGATCAAATAATGTGGTAACTAGGTCTCTATCTCTGATATCACCTTGTACAAAGGTATACCCATTATCATTGGACAACTCTTGCAATGTTTGAGGGTTACTAGCGTAAGTTAATTTATCTAAGTTGACTATATTGCCCCATTTATTTTTCCTGGCACTTAGGATAAAGTTTGAGCCAATAAAACCCATCCCACCTGTGACTAAATATGTATACATAAAATTATTTTGCAATTGCCTACTTGAACTTTAAGCTATCTACTTATGAAGAGGCAAAAGTTTTTTGGGGTTTGTTAAAGCTTTATTTGATAATAGAGTTGTTGTGAATATAGCGGTTCTCAATCGGATGAGGTACAGTCCAACTAACCAAGTCTATATAGCAGTTCTCACTGGCATGAGGTACCTTGAGATCAATGTCACTGACATAAGGGGGTAGAAAACAGGC
>JBGSUZ010000325.1:0-5323 GCA_041753235.1 Acidaminobacteraceae bacterium | reverse complement strand
TGCTATTACAAGCAGAACCTGAGATAATGGAGCTGGTATTAGATATCTGTTCTAAGGTGTTGAATAAAAAGGTTAATGAAGACGACTATATTGTTGGACTCATCAAAATGGCTTTAGAAAAATGCAGTTATACAACAGATGTAGTTTTACGAGTTTCTGAAGAAGATTATGACTATGTTGTAATGGAAAAGGATAGAATTCTAGTACTCTGCGAAACTGTTGATGAAATAGAAGTAAAAATGGATCGTTCTCTTACGCGAGGTGCGTGTGTTATTGAATCACCTGCGGGCACCATAGATGCAAGTGTACAAATTCAGCTGGATTATATTAAACACCGAATAGAAGAACTTTTGATAAGTGAGTGATGGTATGAAATTAGATAAATATCTCCACATGGTGCAAAATGAAAATTTCATTCGTTTCACGGGAAAGGTATCCAAGTTGATTGGACTTACCATTGAATCTATTGGCCCCTCGGTAGAGGTAGGAGAGGTTTGTTTAATTTATCCTTTAAAGAGCAATGAACCCATTGTTTCTGAGGTAATTGGTTTTAAAGGCGAAGTAGTACTTTTAATGCCACTTGGAGAAATGACTGGAATTGGACCGGGTAGTAAAGTGGTAGCAACAGGCCATGCGTTACAAGTAGATGTTGGTGAGAGTTTATTGGGCCGCATCTTGGATGGGCTTGGAGAACCAATTGATGATAGACCAAAACCAAGTGTGAAAAAAAGGTATCCAGCAAATAATGCGCCTCCGAATCCACTGACCAGGGACAGAATAACAGAACCGCTTAGTTTAGGCATAAAAGCGATTGATGGTCTCTTGACAGTTGGAAAAGGTCAAAGAATAGGCATCTTCGCGGGTACCGGGGTTGGTAAAAGTACCTTGCTCGGCATGATTGCAAAGAATACTTCAGCCGATGTCAACGTTATAGCGCTTGTTGGTGAGCGGGGTCGTGAGGTACGTGAGTTTATTGAGAAAGATTTGCAAGAAGAAGGTTTAAAACGCTCGGTTGTCGTAGTTGCGACTTCAGATAAACCCGCACTGGTCAGGGTAAAAGCTGCACTGCTCGCAACGGCAGTAGCTGAATATTTCAGAGATCAGGGATTAGATGTTTTGTTGATGATGGACTCCGTAACGAGATTTTCAATGGCACAACGGGAAATTGGCTTAGCTGCTGGAGAACCACCTGTTACAAGAGGATATACACCATCGGTATTTGCCATGTTGCCTAAGTTATTAGAACGTGCGGGTAATTCAGACAAAGGCTCAATAACAGGTCTCTACACAGTTTTAGTCGATGGCGATGATTTCAATGAACCAATTTCAGATGCTGCTAGAGGTATATTAGATGGTCATATTTTATTATCTCGACGTTTAGCGGGATTAGGTCACTATCCTGCGATTGACATACTTAATAGTATTAGCCGTGTCATGCCGATGATAATTTCTGAAGATCAAGTTGAAAACGCTAGAAAGTTTAAAGAAATTATGGCTGAGTATAACGAAGTTGAGGATCTCATTAATATTGGCGCCTACAAGGTGGGCAGCAATCCCAAAATTGATGAGGCAATTGAGAAAATGCCGGAAATCAAAAAATTCCTCACGCAAAAGGTAGATGATGCATTTGACTTTGATTTTTCAATGAATAGAGTCGAAGAAATCATAAGAGAGTAGCGTGCTTAGATGAAAAAATTTAAGTTTAAGTATGAAAATGTATTAAAGCTTAGGCTTGACTTTGAAAATGATATTAAAAATAAAATGAAAAAATTAAATCAAACACTTCAACAATTAGAAAATGACAAAATAATATCTGAAAATGCCTATAGGGCATATCGAAAACAAGTTGAAGAAGAACTGCAAAATGGTGTAAAAGGCTATCAAATGCAAAGGATTAACGCGTTTCAGTCTTTTTACAGAAAACAAATTGAAGAATTTGAGCAGGAAATATTATACATGGAGCAACAAATAGAAACCGTTAAAACAGAATTGATGGAAGCCATAAAAGAAAGAAAAATTATGGAGAAAATCAAGGAAAAAGACTATAAGTCATATCTAGATGAAATTAACGTAATGGAAGCAAAGGCGACTGACGAAGTGGTCAATTTCCAAAATTCGAGGAGAAGTGGTGGTTAGATGTCAGAGAAAAAATCTAAAGGCGGAGGCGGTAAGATTATTCTTACGCTGCTCATCATACTAGTAGTCGTACCGCTGCTCATTATGACGGCGTTATATTTTTTATTTCCATCGTTTAAGTCTACCGCCAATGGTGTATTAGCGAATGCACCAGGTCCTGTTGGTGCCTATTTTGATAGTTTGCCAACTGAACAAGAAGTCAATGAGAAAATTAGCAGTATTTCGGAGTATTTGTTGAAAATTGATGTCAGCAGAGCTGTCGACAAGCTGGCACTTATAAAAAAAGAAGATGCTAATATGTATGACCAAATCATTAGAACGATGCTCAGAATCAATCCTAATGCGACAAAGGCAATTGTAGAGGCGCTGAGAGCGGATAGTCTTTCACAAGGCACTGCAGCTTCTACACTAGAGCAGATAAGAAAAGAGCAAGAAGATGATTTCTCAAAGAAAGCAAAATTTTTGGAAGGCCTTAGCGTCAATACTGCTGTTGAAGAAGTAAATTTTTTGGTTGGCAATTCTGTAAATGGTTACCGCGAAGTCGCGAAGACGCTAAATTATATGACACCAACTTTTGCAGCGAGTATTATGGAAAAAATACAGCCTGATATTTTCAAAAAAATCATTAATGCGATGGATGCTGAAAAAGCAGCTATTGTGCGTACTGAAATGACTAACAGAAGGACAAATCTTCAGTCATTAGGCAATACAGCGCAAATACTTTCGAGCCAAGATATTACTAAATTAGTTGCAACCCTTGGTAATACTAATACTTATAAAATTGATGAACTTGCAATTATTTTTATTAACCTTGGACCAGTCAAAACTGGAAAAGTACTTGCTGGTGTGCAGGACGACAAGTTTATTAATGATTTAATCACGGCTATCAAAAACAAGCGAGTCGAAGATACTGGCAAGGATGAAATTACTAAGGATATCCTCAAAACTCTAAAGATTTATAAGGAATTTGACGATAATGTTAATGAGTTAGTAACCATCTATGAAAAGATGAAAACAGATAAGGTTGCTGCGAACATCCAACTTATGATGAAGAACAACTCAAGTCCCAAAATCTACACTTTGGATAATGGCGAAAATATTGTAATTACAGATGAGGACTTAGCACTTGCTATCTTATCGAAATTCTCCAATAAGAAAAAAGGAGATATTCTTTCATTAGTAGACAGTGCCCTATCTTCTGAATTGACAAGGAAACTTGCCTTACCAAAAAACTAGCACTGGAGGTGAGTACGTGAATCAAAATGTGTCAAACAGTAGCACTTGGCTAAAAAAGCTAAGCTCAGAAAATTTTACTGGTGATCGCTCAAGCCCCAAAAGTACTGGTGTTGAGTCATCTTTTAGTAATTTATTGAGTAATCAACTGAGCAAAGCAAATGTTAAGCTAAGTAGCAGTAACACAAGCAAATTACCAAATGAAATGGATAGCATCAAATCAAATGCTAAATCTTTTCTAAAGAAAGTAGAACCTACTGCAAATCGCTTGGCTGTTAAATCTCCAGATAAGATTGATTCGGCTGAAGTAAAGCAAGTAAGCTCTCAGCAAAATGACTTATCAAAAAAAGATGACAGTAAAGATGGTATGACAGTCGTAGCAAATGACAAGCCCAATAGTGCATCAAAAGGTATTCAGACAGAAAAAAATGATACCATTGGACAAAAAAATGAGGATTTATCAGTAGAAGAGGATGTTGTTAAAATTGAAGATGTGATGAACATGCTTCAACAAGTACTTTCTAGTTTGATTAACCAGCTGACTGAGAATCCTGAACTTGGTAAAAAAGAACAACTACAAGAACAGATTCAAGCACTCAGTAGTTTACTAGGCGAAATTAGCAGTCTAAAAGACTTCAAAGTTGACTTGAAAACAGTTGATCAAGTCAAAACCGCACTCGAAGGTATGCTATCATCAACCGAAACAAGCACGACTTTAAATGCGGAAGCGTTAAATATGTTAAAGGCTACTATAAAAGACATAAAAGAAAAATACACCAAATCTGATTCAAAAGGGTTTAATAATTTACTTGAACAGAAAATGGACTCGGTCGCAAATGCAAAAACTGAAACGACAAGCACTAGTGAAATTAAAACTAGTGAAAGTAATACTAATTCTCAAAAATCAGCAACTGGAACGACAAACTCTGAAAATTCATCAACCGACGGAAAATCAAATGGCGAAACTCAAGATAAGTCGTTAAGTATTGGAAAAGAAAAAATAGCTGTTCAAACTAATGGCAATGAATCTAAAGCAGTCGTTGCTAATAATTCAGCTGAATTTAGTGCTAAGCTTGAAAGTGCTTCAATAGCATTTGGCAAGGTAGAAGTTGCAAATCAAGTGAATCGCACACCAATTCAGCAAAGTATTATGGATCAGTTAATCAATAGTCCAAGAATGCAAATTAAACAAACTGAGCAAGGCACAATGATGACAATGAAGTTAAATCCAGAAGTCCTTGGGGATATTGAAATTAAAATGGAGATTGTCAAAGGTGTTTTACAAGCTGAAATCAAAGTTGAAAACATGATTGTCAAAGGCGCAATTGAAGCAAGTCTAAGTGATTTAAAAAATGCTTTATCTGACAAAGGGTATCAAGTAGATTCTCTTAACGTATTTGTTGGTAAGGATGGACAAGGCAATCACAGCCAACAACAGCATCAACAAAACGAAAGACAAGGTCATGTGTTTATGGAAGACATGGAACTTGAAAGTGGTCAATATGGTTTTGATGCTGTCATTAACGACAATCAAATAGATTATCGAGGGTAGGAGGTGTAACAAATGGCAACTACTTTATCTGGTGTTTTAACTGACAAAAATAAAGAGGTTCTTGATAAATTAGCAAAAGACAGTGCTTCTAATACATTAAAGCAAAAGCAAGAAATGGGTAAGGATCAATTTCTTCATTTGATTACAGAACAATTGAAAAATCAGGATCCATTGGCACCTATGCAAGATCAACAATTCATATCTCAAATGGCACAACTCCAATCATTAGATTCTTCAAACAGTTTAGTGGATTTAGCAAAAGCAAATTTTGCAATGACATCTGACATCGTAACTAACTTAAAAACAATGAATGAGAGCATTAAAACATTAGTTACAAAAATGACGGGTACAATACCTGGGACAACAATAGGAACAGGTACAGGTACGACAACGGGCACGGGT
>JBGSUZ010000324.1:0-6190 GCA_041753235.1 Acidaminobacteraceae bacterium | reverse complement strand
AAATGCCGAAGCTGTTCGGCATTTAGATATACAAAAAGCTGTACCAGACTGGAGTATTAACTCGAATCTGATACAGCTTCTATTTGTTTTTAATATTACCGTTCCTTTATAACCCCAGAATGATAAGCTTCTAGTAACATTTCCAAATCTTTAATCTGAGCTATAATTTTAGCGCCTTCGTCTGTATCACGGACGCGTTTGCGTTCAATCTCTTTTTCTAAAACAATGGTCGTTGAGTGGATGTCCTTTTCCTCTTCAATGGCCTTTTGAGTAGATTCAAAAGGATCGTGAGAGACAAGGATTAGTCCATAGGAATTGTAAATTAAAGTGTAGCCAGCTATTCCGGTTGTGCTTTGATAAGCTTTAGAGAACCCACCGTCAATGACAAGCAACTTGCCATTGGCGCGGATTGGACTTTCACCTGCGCCCAGCTTGACAGGTACATGACCGTTTATAATATGAGAACACTCTGGGTTCAGACCGAATTCCTTGAATATGACTTCACATATTTTTTCGCTGTTCTCCAGCTTAAAATACGGGTTCTTCTTTTCAACGTGTGAATCTTTGTCTGCTATGAAATAACGCTCAAAAGTTGTCATTTTGTCTTTGCCAAAGAGTGGAGAATCAGTACCCGTCCAAAGGTACCAAATCATGTCCATGCCAAATTGTTTGGCTTCAGGATTATTTGCATGGAAATAGCCTTCGCGCACGATTACGTCAAGACGGTCAAGATATGCCTTACCACTGAGTGGCGGTTCCCCCGGTATCAAATGAACTGTTTTAAAACTGCCGTCTTCATTCATGGGAATACAACCATGGTACATCAGATTGTCATTGTACTTTAAATAAAGGCTACCTGAAGCATAAAGGAAACGAATATGTTTTTGAAGTCTTTCGCAGTTTATAAATGAAGATCGAAGTTTTTCAATCAGTTCTCTTTCCTCAACGGTAAGTGCATAAGGGTCTTTAGGGTCAATGGTTGAGAAATAAGAGTTCTTGAGTTTATAGGTCGCTCCGTAAAGTTCAATCGTGCCATTTTCATAATCTATGAAATTCAGTAGCAGACGGTCGTCCATGTTGTATTCAGGTCTTCTGCGAATAATTTCGCCTTCTAGTTTAAACTGAATAATGGCAATCGCTTTGTGCATTTTAGCAATTAAATTGAGGTCTTTTTCTGTGAAGTCTATCACATTTTTAGTCCGCGGCTTAAATGCGGCGCAGTCATCATCTTTATAGAATTCCAGTGCAAAGGTTGCAAGTGGGAGCAGGTTGATGCCGTACCCGTCTTCTATGGTGTCTAAGTTGCTGTAGCGTGAGCAGATTCTAAGCACGGTGGCAATACAAGCGTCGTTGCCAGCGGCAGCCCCCATCCAGAGTACGTCATGATTTCCCCACTGTATGTCTACTGTATGGTAGTTCATGAGCGTGTCCATGACAATGTCTGGGCCTATGCCTCGGTCAAAAATATCGCCAATGATATGTAAACGGTCTATGACAAGTCGTTGAATGAGTTTAGACATTTCAATAATGAATTCATCGGCTCGACCGATGTTGATAATGGTTTCAATAATTCCCGTATAATATTCTTCTTTGTCGAACTCATATGGGCTTTTGTGCATAAGTTCTTCTATTATATAGGCAAAATCTTTTGGTAGTGCTTTACGTACCTTCATTCGAGTGTATTTAAAAGCGGCCTTGCGGCAAATTTCCACCAAACGGTAAATGGTAATTTTATACCATTCATGTACATTAGGCTGTGTTTTTTTAATAATTTCAAGCTTTTGTTCAGGGTAGTAGATCAGCGTGGAAAGACCTTTTATATCTTGTTCGCTGAGAACGTCACCGTAAACCTCCATGATTTTACGTCGAATATTTCCTGAGCCATTTCGGAGTACGTGGTTGAAGGACTCATATTCCCCGTGAATATCTGTCATGAAGTGCTCGGTGCCCTTTGGCAGGTTGAGGATTGCCTGAAGGTTAATGATTTCTGTGCTGGCTGCTACGATAGATGGGAATTCCTTTGACAACAATTTGAGATACCGATAGTCGGCATCGAATTTATTAAACGATTCTTTATAGGGTTGATACATTGTGCATCTCCTTTCGTCAAATCACTATTAATAAGCATACCATTAATTGAAGTTTGGGGGTATATTAATCAAGATTTTGTTAGAATTTTAAAGGCGTTGAAAACAGCTAAAGTTTGACAATAACGACAACATGATGATAAACTAAGCGTAATAAAATTTAATTTTGGTTCGACGGATTAGACAAAGTTAACTTTGAGCTAGTAGTAAACCAGCAAAATTGCACGGGTGTTCACACTTAGGCTTTTTGCTGGTTTTTTGTTTTTTGTTGGTATATGTGAAAAACGATGGAGGTATAGCATTGGAGCTTGTACTTAGAGAGTTAGAGCAATCTATTATTATTTCAGAATTAGATATTGAAAAGATTAAAAAATTCCTCAGACGGCAGGAAAGCAATGATTCAAATTATGAAATTGCGCTCATGTCAGCACAAATGGTTAATAAGAGAATTAATCAAGCATTGGTAGGGGTAGACAAAAAATACTGGTGGCAGTTTAAAAGTGCGTTCATAAAGTTTTTAGCCGATGATGATAAGAAGGTTATACACAAAGGTGATATTTTTAAACTACTGCTTACAGTAGAGACGGAAATAGAAAAGTCTATAGAAGTGGCTTATAAGTGGCTAATGCTTCAAGCTAGAGAAATGGGCAATTATAAGCAAATAGAGGATTGGATTAAAGTACTAAAGAGTGGTGACCGAGAGACTTTAGCGGTGTGGAAGCGCATGATGATGGCGGCGACTTGTGTTGTAGTGGCAAGTTCTGTAAGTTTGTCAGAAGCACCCAAATCAGGCATAAAGTCTGAAAACATCTCGCGTGCAGCAACTATTCAGGCTAGTCATAGACAGGTAGAATCCGCTATTGTCGAGGAAAGAGCCTTTATTCAAGCGCAAACAGCAATTGCTCTTAAGCAGGACGCCATAAAATTAGCAGATTCGCAGAAAGTGGTGAGAGTTGAGCAATTAGCAGCTATCAGTCAAGTCGCTATCCCTTTGAAAGAAGTGGTGGTGAAACCAATCGAAGTAGAAAAAACCGTTAATTTGGAAAAGTCTAAGTCGATGAAGAAAGTCAATAATCCCAGCAAACGCGTAGCCGTTTACCCGACACGAGCCGTCAAAAAGGCAAGTGGCGAGAAATTTAAAATACCCTCAATGATGGCGTACAAGCCGTATGACGTAAATAAATTGCAAAAAGTACTAGTTGATAAAAATTCACTGCTTGCAGATGAGTTTTATTTTGACAAGATCATCAAAACTGCAGAGGCCTATGGTGTTGACCCGAGATTTGTACTTGCAATAGCGGCGCAGGAGCAGGGCTTGGTGAAAAACTCCAATAAAAACGCAAAAAAAATAGCCAATAATCCTTATAACATTTATGGAAGCTGGGTTCGGTACAATACTGACATATCAGACAGCAGCGCTATTGTGTGCAGAACAATTTTAAAGCGTATGGACAAGTGGTCAGGCGTTGGTGACCCTGTCGTCTGGCTTAATAAAACTTATGCGGCGGACACGAACTGGAGTAAGGGTGTTAAGTGGAATTATGAGAATTTGAAAAAATTGAGTCAGGTAGAGTAATGGATGATTATCAAGTAATTTCACAATAACATAAGGTTTAATTTATAAATTTTCGGTCTCAGAGTATAGAATAGTCTCTGAGATTTTTTTTATTGTATTTACATGGTGTTAAACCTAATATAAGTAATTATAGATACAGCTTTAATCATCAACCGAAGAAAAAATTATGGAAACGCGCGAGCGTGGACTAAGCGCACATATATTTAGAATGGGAAATTTAATGTATAATAGTAAGTCTGGGAAACATCAAAGCTATATTAGAAGTTGGACTGATTCCATATTTCTAATCCAAATACACTCTACAATCCCGTTCTTGCTGATTATGCTACTCAGTGTGGATATGATCTCAAATGACTCAGTTCATTATCTTGCAAGAAAAAACAGAATCCCTCCTTAAAAGATTAAATTTCAAATGGGGAGAAGTGGGTGTACAACAACTTGAAACTTTGATAGATTATTGCCGAGAAGTTCAATATTTAAGTAAGGTGATGAAACGATGATAATCCATGCAGTGAATGTTAACGAACTAATTACAGTCGAACGTGTACAGCGATTAATGAATTTGGTAAGTCCTCAAAAACAAGCAAAACTTCAAAAGATGCACTTCGAAAAAGACCGAATAAGGGGTGCAGTTGGGGAAGTTCTCATAAAAGAACTTATTAAAAAACATTATGACCTATCCAGAAGTGAAATTAATTTTTTATATAATCCTTATGGGAAACCTTATATTGAACATAGCGAGGCTGTTCATTTAAACATTTCTCACTCGGGAGACTGGGTGTTGGCGGTCGTAGACAAAAATGAGATTGGGATAGACGTTGAAAAAAAAGATGTTTATGAATGGGATATTGCAAATCGTTTTTTTTCATATGAGGAAAATCAATATCTAAAAACACTGCAGCCAATGGCGTTTGATGAGGGATTCATACGATTATGGACACTAAAGGAAAGTTATATTAAAGCAGTGGGCAAAGGTCTCTCAATACCGTTAGACAGTTTCAGTAAAGAAATATTCACTAGATATATTTGAAAAGGGATATTTTCTAATTGGTTAAACCTAGATTATTCACAGAAGTAGCATAAAATAGAACGAACCCCAGATTTGTATTAAAGTTTAAGTACCTCATAAAAACTAAACGCAAAGTTGTAAATAATCTTCATGAATAATTCAGGTAGAATATAGTCAAACCTAAAAGTAATTAAGGACGGTGGCATGGATAACAAATGCAATATATGTGGTGGCATAACCAGTAAGTTTTATCACCCCAAAATGAAAAATAACTATTATCGTTGTGAAGATTGCCAGTTTATCGCAAAGGCGCATAATGAACTGATTACTGAAAATCAAGAACGCGATATTTATGCTATACACCAAAATTTTATAGGCGATGAAAAATATGAAGCGTATTTCAGAAAATTTCTCAAGAAATCACTTATCCCATTTATAAAACCCACAATGAAGGGATTAGACTTTGGAAGTGGCCCAGAACCTGTATTGGCCACGTTATTAGAACGTGAATACAATGTATCAATGGACATTTATGATCTTTTTTATGCACCGAATAAAGTTTACCTTAACAAGCAATACGATTTCATTGTGTGTACCGAAGTCTTAGAGCATTTGCAGAATCCGCTTGAGTATTTTCAGTTGTTTAAAACACTACTAACTGAAAACGGTGTTTTAGCGATTATGACTCAATTCCACAACAATCACATTGAAGATTTTATAGAATGGCATTATACTAGGGACAGAAGTCACATTAGCTTTTATACGCCCAAAACGTTTGATGTTATTGCAAAGTTAGTAGGGGTAGAGATACTTCTTCATGACAACCAAAAATGTATTGTATTTAAGCGACTATGATCAAGTATTGGTTAACAAAAAAAGGAGATGAAACTTATGCCTACTCAATATTTTGAAACACGAAGACTTGCCGTTAAGAAAACTAAGATTGAAGATGCACCATTTAGTCTTGATATTTGGCTCGATGATGAAATGGGAAAATATTTGCCTGACCCACCGCGTGAAAAAGCAGGGGCCTCGTACTTCGAATGGATGCAGACCATTGAAGAATACGACGGCTGTTATTATTTCACTGCTGTTTCTAAAGAAACTGAAAATTACATAGGCACCTGTAGTGCGGTGCCTAGTGATGATCAAACCCATTGGGATCTTGGATATGTGATACATCAATCTTATTGGCAACAAGGTTATGGGTCTGAAATGATTCAGGGACTCATAGAATTTTGCTATAAAAATGGAGGCCGAAAAATTACGGCTACTGTAGCAAAGCTGAATGAAGGTTCAAATGCAGTTCTTAAAAAACTTGGGTTTAGGGTTGAGAAAGAAGGCACTTTTAAGAAAAGTGGGACTGATATTGTATATGATGACTATATTTATAGGTTGGATTTATAAAACGAATTAAATTTGAGGGGGGTTATTGTGGAAATTTTTAAGGCTTAAAAAAGGACTTGATTTTTCATGGTTGACCTAACCTGATGGTATATAGGAGGTTTGAACCGTTAG
>JBGSUZ010000323.1:0-5805 GCA_041753235.1 Acidaminobacteraceae bacterium | reverse complement strand
ACCAGCCTCCGTATCGGACTTGCACCGACTAGAGTGCGCCCATGCTGGGCGCACCAAAAACACCCAAGTCCACTGGCTATGCAGAGTGACTTGGGTGTTTTCTATATTTTTGCTATTTATTGAAACTGGTCTAACTTTTGTCCGAGTACGTATACCTGCTCCTTAATGTGCGTCAGAGAGGTTGCCGTGTTGACAATCAGTTGTTTCTGATGGGTTACGGAGTTACTGATTTCATCGCCTGAGGCCGCCGTTTCTTCTGAAACTGCCGCCATATTGGTGATGGCCTTCTCAATTTCCATGTTCTTAACATTGAGTTCACTAAGTTGCTCATAAATGCGCTCAAAGGCAAGCTCTAAAGCGGTGTAAATGTCACTGGAAGCCTCAAAGGACTTCTCCACATTTTCCGACGAATGTACTTGCTCGTCAATTGCCATGTTAACGTCTCCAATAGAGGTCGCTACTTTTTTGCTAATGTCCTTAATCGCTTCAACAATATGGTCTATCATACCTGTTGACTTGGCAGTTTCCTCTGCTAGCTTTCTAATTTCGTCTGCAACGACCGCAAACCCTCGGCCTGCGTCGCCTGCTCTAGCGGCTTCAATAGAGGCATTTAACGCCAACAGATTCGTCTGAGAGGCAATACCACTGATAGAGTCTACGATTGCCCCAATATTTTGCGAACGTCCGTTGAGCTCGTCCACAATTTCTGTAATAGCACCAGATACCTTCCGCGCTTGATTAGATTTTTCTCTAAGCTCTTCAAAGTTTTTGGCATTGCTGCGATTAATTTGGTTAACTTCTTTTGTCTTTTCAACAAGTTCATGCGTATGCTCGTTGATTTCTTCTATTAACCCTGAGATATTAGAAGCATTGGTCGCACCGCGAACCGCATCCTCTGACTGGTCGTAAATACCTCTGGCTACTTCTTCAACCGTCTTTTCAATGTTGTGCGACAAGGACTCCACTCGGTTCAAGTCCGCTTCTGTCACCGCAATATTTTCAGAAACCACATTGAAAGTCGCCTTCGTGTCTGTGAGCGCCGCTTGTACACTTTCGCTTGCAGCATTCAGTTTCTCAAACACCTCTCGGTAAGTCTTAAATTTCGAATGGGTTCTAAAGGAGAATCTACCTTGAGCCATTTCGTCAATATGGTGCGTCATGACATGTAAGACACCCATTAAGAATCGATAAGCTAAAAAGATCATAATACCTAAGAGCGGAATAAACACATACATAATTGTAAAAGATGCTTTATTCACTTCTTTCGCATAAGCCATAATGTCTGACTTCTCTACGAGTCCAACAATTGTCAAATTAGTGCCAGGCAGTTTCAACGCAATCGCTTTGTAATTGCCCGGGTACATATTCGCCTTCATTTCTGGCGTAAACAAAACGTCCGGCACATTGTCAACGAGCTTGCCGTCTCCATTTAAGTCGTCCACTGTCACCCCAGTTGCCGCGAGCGCTTCCTCTGTTTTAGCTTCTAGTAGCCCTTCTGGTGCAAATAGACTTTCTTTATTGTCTAACTCGAAAAACTGAACTTCTGTCGCTTTTGGGTCTTTCGCATAGTCTACAATTGCTTTGCTAAAGTGAAACCGTCCTACCGACGACTGTTCTTGCTTTTCACTAAAATTCTTGTCAGCGATGATTTTTCCATTAAAGTCAACCAATTGATAGAAGCCATTTGTCAAAAGTTTCTTAGAGCTGACAGACGTATTTATTTCATTTAAAAAGTAGTCTATGCCCATAGTCCCAACAGACTGACCGCTATTGTCGGTCACCGGAATAGAGACCGTAATCATTTGCTGACCGCTGAAAAAGTCTCTGTAAACGTCAGACCAATAGGTTTTTTTCTGTTCAAAGGGTATCCAGTACCAGTTTTTCTTCTCACCACTGGCCTTATACTGCGGGTCATAACCGACCAAAGCATCATTAGAATTGACAGACGACAGCATGCGCTTGTTTCTATCACCAATGTAAATGTCGTAAATGGTCTTCTCATTTGTCTTTCGAGCGTTCGTCATGACCTGCTCTGCAGTGGCTTCATAGCTTGGCGCATCAGTGAAATTCTTGATTTCAGGTGTGCTCGCTAAAAAGTACGCTGAATTTTCGTATCCCTTAAAAATGTTTTCAACACTTTCTTTTTCAATAGCAATATCATCCTCTAGGATATGGTTGAGCATGGCATTGATTTGGTCATTTGTCTTCACACTGTAAGTCACATAAATGCCTGCAAATAGCACGACCAGCGTTAGTCCGATCATTACGACCGCATTGCGTTTGAACTGCTTAAGTTTCATCAATTTACCTCCGTGTAAGTAATCCTTTTTATCCATTTTGGAAAACACCCCTGTCATTCCAAAATGCATAAATATAAAGCGCCAGTCTACACTCTAGCATTATGAATAGTTGCTTGTCTATTTAAGCTTTGTTAATAAAGCAGCTGCGCGCATTCAAAAAAGAAATAATAAAGATTCTCAAAAGTTGGGTATATAGATTTACAATGAGAGGAGTGTGTTCCTATGAGGACGAAGAAAATTTCATTTAAGCTATATGCACTTTTAACTTTTTTACTACTTGTAGCCCTTGGCGTTGGCATGCTGGGCCTAAGAGGTATTCAGTCCGTCAATGGTGGGCTAGAAACAGTTTATAAAGACCGCGTTATTCCACTGCAACAATTAAAAACCATCTCAGACCTCTACGCTGTCAACATTGTTGATGAATCTCTGTTTAAAATTGCTAACGCTGCACACGAAGAACTTGACCGTATTATACAAATGAAAGACAGAAAGACCTTAGACGACTTTACTATTAATAGACTCTATTCTAATATTGATCCGATTACTGCAAAAATAGGCGAACTTGTTCAACTGCAGTTAGATGTTTCAAAAGTCGAATTTGACACTTCACAAACCTTATACAACAATACGATGTTAATATTCCTTGGAGCCTTCGCAGTGCTTGCATTACTTGGTATTGTTATGGTCTTGATTGTTCGAAATATTATCAAACCACTCAATCAGTTAAACAGAAGACTAAGGGATCTTTCCGAACATGGCGGTGACCTGACCCAAACCTTCGACATCCACTCTGGAGACGAAATTGAAGAAATGGCTGTTTCTATTAATCAGTTTTTTGCACTGCTTCGAGACATTATTACGTCCGTGAAGCATACTTCTCACGATATTGAAGGTATGTCAGCCACTATGAATACCAGTGTTGAACAGCTTAATTTTGGGATTGAAGAGATTTCGTCCACGACTCAAGAACTTTCAGCAGGTATGGAAGAAACCAATGCTTCTGCCGAAGAGATTAACTCAATTTCTCATGAAGTTGACAAAATTGCTTCTGACATCACTCATAAAGCAGAAGAAGCGGCTCACAATGCAAACGATATTAATTTAAGAGCTGAAGATATTCAAAAAATGGCTCTCCAGTCCAACGAACAAGCCAATAAGCTCTATAATGAAACGAACCATAAGTTGCGCGCGGCAATGGCAAATGCTAAGGCTGTAGATAACATAAACGTTCTAGCAACCTCTATTCTCAGCATAACAGAGCAAACTAATTTACTCGCTCTAAATGCAGCTATTGAGGCCGCTAGAGCAGGAGAAGCCGGACGCGGATTTGCAGTTGTTGCAGACGAAATTCGAAAACTCGCTGAAAACTCAAGAGATAGTGCCAACCAAATTCAAGAAGTTACCAAAATAATTGTCGACTCCGTTAATAACTTGTCAGAAAGTTCTGAGGAAATCTTGAACTTCGTTGACCGTCAGGTTATTCAAGACTACAATAAACTTGTTGAAATTTCCAAACAGTATAAAGACGATGCTGGTTATGTCTATACCATGTCCACTGATTTAAACGCTTCCTCGGAAGAAATGGCAGCGCTCCTTCAGGATATTGTCAATGCAATTTCTGAAATTTCCAAGGCTACCGAAGAATCAGCTCATGGCTCAACCCACATAGCAGAACGCACTTCGGGTATTTTAAACGAATCCTCTATTGTTGCCGAGATGGCAACTCAGTCACAGAAAAATTCACTTATTCTGATAGACTTAGTTTCAAAATTTAAAGTATAAGGACTATAATTTTTAACCCCCTTATACAAAATGGTTGCTGAATGCCCATTTTGTATAAGGGGGTTTTTATGGTTTATTTTATTAATTTTTTAACACAATTCGCACTTATTAAAGTTAAACTCTGTTTTTACTTTTTTATTTTAGTTGAAGTGCCACTATTCTCTTCCTTAGCGCATTCTCAGCATTCATTATTTTGTGTACCTTTAAGGTATGTGCATTTATTCATTGAATATACCTTAAAGGAGGATTACACATGCAAAGTGAAAAAAGCATACGCAAAGAAAAACAAAAACCACTGCCTCAAACCAAAAGCAACAAACCCCTATTGGCGGTATTCTTATTGGGTATGATTGTTATGGCACTTGGATTTTTACCAGGTATTAACCCAACCGTCACTCATGTAGCACAAACTGCAGTAGAAAATGTTACCGACGCAGGCTTTGGCCCCGTCCTAGATTCACTTAAGTACGAAAAATCCATACATATTTTAGCAATGCTTTTGGTTGGTTTTGGTTTTCTCATGGTCTTTGTCCGAAAACATGGTTTCAGTTCAATCACGGCTACATTTTTAGTGGTAAGTGTCAGTTTGCCACTTTATATGCTTATCAAAAGTTTAGGTGGCGAAATGTCTGCCCTTAGCATTGATACTTTTATTTTTGCTGAATTTGCCGCAGCCAGCCTACTAATTGCTGTTGGCGCACCACTGGGACGACTCAAAATGGATCAATATTTGATTCTTTCTGTTCTCTTTATTCCCGCTTACATGTTCAACGAGTGGCTGCTCTTAGAAAGTGGCTTGTTTAAAGGCTTTTTAGATACTGGCGGTTCGGTAGTGATTCATGCCTTTGGTGCTTATTTTGGCCTTGGCGTTGTTGCCAATACCCTCTCAAAATTTAAAAATAAGCCTGGCTGTGAAAACGACTCCACCAGCAATCAATTTTGTCTTATTGGCAGCATGATTCTCTGGATTTTCTGGCCTTCATTTACGAGTGCTTTAGTTGCACCGGGTGAAGTGGTCTTAACCGCTATCAATACGGTCTTTGCCCTTTGTGGCGCTACCGTCGCTACTTATGTCTTCACAAGAATGATTCGCGGTAACATAGAAATTGAAGACATGGCAAACGCAGCCCTTGCAGGTGGTGTTGCAATTGGATCCGCTTGCAACATGGTAACTCCGGGTTATGCACTGCTCATTGGTATTGCCGCTGGCGGCCTCAGCACAATCGGATACACTATGATTGCGCCAAAAGTTGAAAAATTGATTAAAGGCACTGACACCTGCGGCGTTCATAACCTTCACGGTATGCCGGGTATTCTAGGTGGCTTGACTGGTATTTTCGTAACAGGAAATGCAGGCGTTCAGCTAATTGGGATTCTTGTTACAGTTGTCCTTGCCTTTGGCTTTGGTAAATTGGCGGGTTATGCTCTCAGCTTCTTTGGCGAAAAAGAAATTCCTTATAGCGATGAAGATGAGTTTATTCTCAGTCACTAAAACGCACTATAATAGCCTTTAAAAACAAACACCTCGAAAAAGATATTTATATCTCATTCGAGGTGTTTTTATTGTTTTAAGGATATTTACCTAGGGCGTGTCTGAAAACTAAAGTTTGTGCATAAACCAAGTCTTAGATACAATAAAAGAAAACAACTTGGAGATGCATGTCATGACACAAAAACGATACGAAATATCTGATCAACAATGGATTCAAATAAAAGATTTATT
>JBGSUZ010000322.1:0-4230 GCA_041753235.1 Acidaminobacteraceae bacterium | reverse complement strand
TTTGTGCTGCGCCTGTGATCATGTTCTTAACGTAGTCGGCATGGCCTGGGCAGTCAACGTGAGCGTAGTGTCTCTTAGGAGTCTCGTACTCAACGTGAGCTGTAGAGATAGTGATACCTCTTTCTCTTTCTTCAGGAGCTTTGTCGATGTTTTCGAAGTCTACTGCAGCACCAAGACCGTGTCTTACGTGAAGAACTTTAGTGATTGCCGCTGTAAGCGTTGTTTTACCGTGGTCAACGTGGCCAATTGTACCAACGTTAACGTGTGGTTTATTTCTTTCAAACTTTTGCTTTGCCATTAAACTAATCCTCCTTGTCAAATTAGATATAATCATATCCAATTTAGCAGCTACGCCAAATTTGTGATGGAGCCTATGAGCGGATTCGAACCGCCGACCTCCGCCTTACCAAGGCGGTACTCTAACCGACTGAGCTACATAGGCATATTATGAAGCGCTAAGTTGCTGGCCGTCGACATTCTTATGAATCCTGTCAATTTTTATAACCGCAACACTGGATATTATAACATAATTATAGCTACTATCAAGACTTAGGAACAACGATCCTGAAGAGATTTTTCAAGTTTTCGTTTGACCCTCTGTAATGCATTATCTATGGATTTGACGTGTCTGTCAAGGTTTTCTGCAATTTCCAGATAAGATTTTCCGTCTAAATAGTAAGTTAAAACCTGTAATTCGAGGTCACTCAGCACTTCACCTATCTTGGCTTCCATCGAGTCAAACTCTTCTTTTGAAATAACCAATTCCTCAGGGTTAGTGCTGACCTTTCCTGTAACAATATCGAGCAGTGTACGTTCGGACTCGTCATCGTACATGGGTTTGTTAAGCGATATGTACGAGTTAAGCGGAATATGTTTTTGACGCGTTGCAGTCTTGATAGCCGTAATCATTTGACGTGTAATACATAGTTCAGCAAAGGCTTTAAAGGATGCAATCTTCTCAGGTTGATAATCTCTGATCGCTTTAAACAAGCCAATCATGCCTTCTTGAATAATGTCTTCACGATCTCCACCTATCAAAAAGTAGGAGCGCGCCTTCCCTCTAACAAAATTTTTATACTTTTTAATGAGATGTTCTTGCGCTCTTGAATCGCCCGACTTAGCCAAGGCAACCATTTCTGCTTCGTTGTATTCATCCACGACGGGACTTTCTTCCAGTTGTGCATATAACTCCATTGCCATCGCCTCCCCGCTGTGATTCACACTCGTTTCTATTATATATGAATATTCTGAAAAACGTCAAGTTAAAACCTGCTCTTTTCGCCATTTTTCAAGGGCTTGAAGGTTTTTTTCAGCTATGTTTAAGAATCGCAGCTTACATAGAGATAGTTATACCCGTCTATGAATAAATATATGTCCTTACAAAAGGCTTAATTAGCCTTCATAACGCTGTCTGAATACTTCGTACATGAGAATAGATGCGGCAACAGATGCGTTAAGCGATGTAACTGCCCCCTTCATAGGGATGCGAACCACGAAGTCACAGTTTTCTTTAACCAAACGACTGATACCCTCACCTTCACTGCCAACGACAAGGGCCATTTTACCCTTAAGATCCGCCTTGAAATGTTCTGAGCTGCCATCCATATCCGCCGCTGCAATCCAAATACCACGTTCTTTAAGTTTTGCAATGGTTTGATTCAAATTGCTGACACGACATACCGGCACATATTCAATAGCACCCGCGCTAGTCTTTGCTACGACAGCGGTAATACCAACACTTCTTCGCTTTGGAATAATCACACAGTCCGCACCAACCGCGTTCGCTGTTCTAATGATAGAACCCAAATTATGCGGGTCATTGATTTCATCACAAATGACGATGAACGGATCTCTGCCTTCTGCCTCAACACGGTTGAGTACTTCATCTAAGTCCGAATAATTATACGCCGCTACCTGCGCAATGACGCCTTGGTGATTATCGGATTCTGACATGGCGTCAAGCTTACTGCGTTCTACTCTTTGGACAATAATGCCCATGTCCTTTGCCATGGCGAGAATCTGTTTAACAGAACCTTCTGTTGCGCCACTGGCTACTAATATCTTATTGATTTCACGACCGGATTTTAATGCTTCCAGTACAGGGTTTCTGCCTTCCAGCAAATCACTCATAATGCCTCCTATTATTCTAAACCTAAGGATTGATATTTTTTTCTTACTTGCACAATTTTTCCGCAGGTCATGCGACCTTCCGGACATGCACCTTTGAGGCATTTCGGACCTGAAAGTCCAAAGACCGTAGGCGCAATTCGTCTGACTTCTGCGAGCATTTGATCTGCCAGCCCTCGTATTTCCCATTGAGCCCGTTCGCAACACCTATGTTCAAAGAAGTTGATGAGACTTCTGCCATTCATCGTTACCACGATTTTGGTTTCACAAGCATTCGGAAAAACGTAACGTGCATCTTCAATTGCAGACTTTTCAGCTTGCTGTTTCGCCTTCCTCTCATCCATACCAGAAGCTGCAAGCGTTTCGTATCGACTAGTTTCTAATAACGCTACTAAGGCATCATAGGTCTTTTGATCTTGTTCCATCGCTTCCTTGAATAACTTAGATGCTTCTGGATTCACTGCAATAGCAGGTGGCATAATATATTCAAATTGATCTAGTTTTACATACCGCTGTGACTGTTGGGAATAAGACGCCATGCGGTGTCTAACCAGTTGATGTGTCAATACGCGGCTGACCCCTTCAATCGCAAAAGTAAAACTCATGTGTTCAAGAGGCGACTCATGTCCAAGTTCCGAAAGCATTTGAAGAAAATTTTCTATTTGTTCCTGAGTCAACTTATCTTTAAGACCAGAAGCGCCACTTTTGGAATAACAAAGTTTTGCAGCAGCCGCCACTAACTTTTCTGGTTCTGGGGTTGATGCTAACAATTCTACTTTCATAACGCTCTCCTTATCGTCTTAATGGTATTTCAAATGGAGAAAAACTGCTCCAGCGAAAAGGCTAGAGCAGTTAATATTTATTCACAAGGCTGTTCTTTATGTCTTGTATTTGACGTTTCTGCCAATTCCGATAACCGGATTGCCTCAGCTACAATTTGAGTGAGACGTGCTTTTTCATCGTTTAAAAACAACCAGCCTAAAAGGGCTTCAAACCCCGTTGCCAGACGATACTCTGCGACTGATGTATTTTTGGGCACTGTCAGGCTTTTTGCATTTCTGCCACGCTTGACGATTGCCATTTCTTCTTCTGTCAGAAAGTTCTCCAAATTCCGAAGGGCTGCTGATTGGGCAGTGGCTTTAATCATTTTGACCACGCGTTGGTTTTGTTTATGGATGCTACCTTTATATTTGGAAATGACATAAGTCCGAACCAACAGTTCATGCACACCGTCCCCAATGTAGGCCAAAGCCAAAGGGTTGAGCATGCGCACTTCACCTGTATTTAAAGTAGGCGTTTCCAATGTTTCTAGTAATGACGTACACAAATCGTTCACGTCGGCGCTTCACCTCGATTATTTCTTTGCAAAAGACCATTTGACGCCCTGTGGGGTGTCTTCCAGAATAACATTTTTCTCTTTCAAAATGTCTCTGATTTCATCCGATCTCGCAAAGTTCTTATTTTTTCTAGCTTCTTGGCGCTCTGCAATAAGCGCTTCGATTTCTGCATCCAAGTTGCCTTTAGTCTTAGCTAAGATGCCAAGGACGCCAGTGAGTTCCAAGAGCAAAGCATGGGCTTTTTTTAGATAGGCCAATGGCGTGTCAGTCTTCACGTGGGAGTTCACTTCTCTTACAAGTTCAAAGATGGCTGCAATGGCATCTGCAGTGTTCACATCGTCATCCATAGCCTCTACAAAGCGCTCTCTGTATTTGTCGAGTGCCTCGGCCTGTGATGTTTGTTCTGACGTAAGCGCCGCATCCTGAGCATGCTCCATGTGATATTCAAGATTTTCTTTTGCAGTATAAAGTCTCTCAAGTCCATTTGCCGAAGCTTCAATCAAGTCCCTGCTGAAATTGATTGGATTGCGGTAGTGGGCTTGCAAAATAAACATACGAAGCACTTCACCGTCGAAGTCTTCAAGAATCTCCCTGACGGTAAAGAAGTTATTTTTAGATTTAGACATTTTTTCGTTGTTGATGTTGATGTAGCCATTGTGCATCCAGTAATTAGAGAACTGCTTGCCCGAGTAGGCCTCAGACTGGGCAATTTCATTTTCGTGATGAGGGAACATGAGGTCCTGACCGCCGCAGTGAATGTCAATGG
>JBGSUZ010000321.1:0-13949 GCA_041753235.1 Acidaminobacteraceae bacterium | reverse complement strand
CAATCTCTTTGTTAGTGAGTTTGGCGTTATATTTTAGTAACCGCACAATTTCAAAGTCCGTTTTATCAAGTGTCATCGCATAAATCCCTCAATTCTTTTCACCATGAAAATACAGGTGCTAATCCTTTTCGTCACGCAATTGAGCTATCTTACCTCTTATCATATACTTTTCTTATAGCCAAGGGCAATAAGAATGCTTCAGGCTATACTGAAATTTAACTTTTGGAGGTATTCTTATGAAATTTAAGCACATTCGACACGCAACGTCATTGCTGTACTATGCGAATATTACGCTACTTATTGACCCCGTTTTAGCCGATGCAAAAGCCTATCCCCCAATTCCAAATACACCTAATCAACAAGCAAATCCACTCATAGGCCTAAGTACACCTCTAGAAGAACTGCTATCAGCCGATGTAGTGCTGTCTACACATATTCATAACGACCATTTTGACCAAACTGCATTAGCTACCATGCCTAAGTCCATACCAATACTTGGCCAGCCCGTAGATGCGTTGTTTTTTAGTCAAAATCATTTTACGACATTTATTCCAGTAGATAATACTTTTATTTATAAGGACATTGAAATAACCCGTGTAAATGCTCAGCACGGAACTGGTGAAATTGGAAAATTGATGGGCCATGCAAGTGGTTATATTCTCAAAGCCGCCAATGAACCAACGTTATACATCACAGGCGATACGGTCTATAACGACAGCATCCGCACCAACATTGAAACCTATCAACCCGAAATTCTTATTATGAATGCAGGCTCACCCCAATTTTTAGAAGGCGACCCAATTGTAATGAGCATTAAAGATATAGAAACCACTATGGCAGTTGCCCCCAAAAGCACATTTATTATCATCCACCTAGATACATTTAACCACTGCATAGAAACACGTGCTATTATTCATAAGCATTTCGACACAGAACGTCTGTCTTCGCTCAGTGTCAGTAAATTCTATGTGCCAGAAGACAACGAGGTGCTTGTGCTTTAGGCATTAATAAAACCCAGCATTTGCTGGGTTTATGCTATTTTATAATAATATTTAAGTGTCGTAAAAGACCTGCAAGTGATTCAGAGGAAAACTTAGCGCCTTTGACCTGATTCTGCGTAGGATCAATCGTATAGTCAGGCCTCAAGGAAGTTTGCCTTGCTGAAATCACAGCCATTGAACATAGTCCCCGTCAGCGTTGAACCTTCAAAATTGGATTCCGATAGATTGTTTTTATAAAAATCACAGTCAATGATATTTGAGTCCTTAAACACCCCTTTCTTAAGATTCAATTCAGAAAAGGTGCAACTTCTAAGTAAGCTGTTTGCAACGTTCAGCGATAAGGCAAACGCATCACAGTGTTCAAATCGAAGGCCTTCAGCTTTTGTTTCTTCTAAAAAAACTTTCAAAAGTTTCGTTCGGTGAAGTTTAACAAGCGATAAATTGCAGCCCTTGAAATGACAATTATCAAATATGTAGCCCCCAAGGTCTGCACCTTGAAAGTCGCAATTGTTGAAAGTACAGTCAGCAAACTCGACTGGAAAATTTGGCAAATCCTCTGCCTTTAACTGGTTAAATGTTTCTTTTGTGTAGAAGTCTTCATTAAGTTTCATTTTGTCTTTCATCTCTTTCTTTTAAATTGTAGGTATTTGCTAATCATAGGTGAAATTTTTATTTATGAATGTTATGGTTTTATTGGAAAAATATTTTCTAAGTTCCCTACCCTCTACTCTTTCGACAATATGTCGCTTATTTAGTAAAAAAGATTCTTCTACCAACTTCAATTTATTATCAAAATCAAAGGCATTATACATATTGATACGTCTGCCATCTTTCATAAGCAAATCATAAGCAACCTCATTTTGGCGACTTCGTCGATGGTTCTCATCAAAGCAATTTAACCTAACACTCGAAACCTCATCCCAATTATACGTTTTAACTGTCCCAAATTCATGGCATACTATACCTTCGGGTTTAACCACATTATAACAAAAACATGAAACTATAATGAAATAAACAGCACCTAGTGAAAAAAATGCAGCCGCTACCAATAAAAGCAACGGATTATTCTCATCATCCAAACTAGCTTTTTTTAGTAACATCCATAGAAAAGGGAATGTAAAAAACGAAAATAAACAAATGATGAGTGTTCCCCTAGACATTCCCATTTCATTGATTATCATCAAACTACCGGGTTTATACTGGAATATATAAAGTACATGCCAATAACCCTTTAAAATAAATTTAAACACTCTTCCAAAAATCGGCATCCACATAAATAGTATTACAATCGCAGCTACATAAATCCATGGTTCTAATCTATTACTTTTAACCATATACACGCTCCATAAAACACAAATTTGTGTGTTTTTACTGTCTGTCTATTTCATATAGAGCTTTTTCCAAGCCTCTAACTTCTTCTCAAAAACCATAGTGTGCGCCGGACTGGTAGATGGCATGCCAATAGCCAATCGGTTCCCTAGATCAATCATGCCCGCTTTCACTGCTTGATTAAAGTACTTCTCAGCAGTCTTGCCGTTAAGAGCAATGACCTCTAATTCTGGGTGGGATTCAATCAATTCATTGATTGCATTGACCTTAGCTGCTTTTATATTTGAATCCAAACTACCCTCTCGCTCGCAGCCTTCAATGACATCCCAGAGGCCAATACCATGAGCCTTTAGTACTTCTAGCCGTTGCTGATAAATTGGTGGCATGTCAACATGAAGCAACGCCCCCATGATACGCCAAAACTGATTTTGAGGGTGAGCATAGTACTGGGCAACTTCCAGAGAGCGCACACCCGGAATAGAACCTAGAATCAATATTTTTAGGTATTTGCCCACCACGGGGTCAAATGAATTAATTGCCGACATTTCATTATCCTCTTTCTAACAAACTTGCTTATATGTTATTGTCTCAGTTTTTATTGACTTAAGTCAATGCAATAAATCTAAAATCATATTAAACTTAAGAAAACAATACGAGGAGGGACCTTATGAATTCAAATAATAGTACCACTTTAAACATTAGAAATTATGCAATAATTGCAGGTACTGCCTTGCTGACAATGGCATTTACCGCCATATTTGCCTACGCAGTAGTCTTTAACCAACTAGTTGTACCTACTGACGCCACTACAACTTTTATGAACATTTCAAGTGCCTATGGCCTTTATAACACTGGCATTGCAGCATGGTTCATTATCCTTTTCATGGACTTGCTGGTCACTTGGTCGTTATACTTTTTCTTCAAACCCGTCGACCAACCCCTATCTTTACTAAGCAGTGGTCTTAGAATGGCCTATACACTGTTCCTTGGCATTGGATTATTCTATCAATTGCTTGCTTCTCAGTTGGTGGGTGACAGTCTTAAAAACACCCTTTTAAATACAACAACGCTGCAAAACGAAGTTCTGCAGCGCTTGATGACCTTTGAGTCTCTTTGGTCTTTTGGTTTAATCCTATTTGGTTTGCATTTGATTGTTTTAGGTCTGCTAGCTTTAAAATCTAGCACAGTCCTAAGTGGATTAGCATACTGTTATTCATTGCTGGCTTTGCTTACATGCTTATACATGGTATGAATACATTTTTGCCAAGTCTCCAGAGCCTTACAGCCCTTTTGGAAACCATTTTTAGTCTCCCAATGGCACTTGCCGAGCTCAGTTTTGCTATATGGTTACTGATTGCATCCATCTTGAGAAAAACGCTTTTTAATGCGGCTTAAAGACTCTGGTGTAATACCTAAATAACTTGCCAGTTGATGCTGAGGGACTCGGTTTACTAACCCCGGTCGTTTTTGCAAAAGTAAGCCGTAGCGTTCCTCTGGCGTTGAAGACATAAATACAGCAAAGTCCTCTTGCACCGCACCAAAGTCCTGAGCCATCATTTGGCGAGTCATAGCAGCCAGCTCAGGGTAAGCCTCATACATCCCCTGTTCCTCAGAAAGATCACCAGCGACTAGCACACAATCTTCCAGACATATTAACGTATAGTCAGAAGACTTATCTGGTTTATGTTGATTGTAAATCGTCACAGCCTGTTCTTCTGTATAAAAATTAAAGGTTGTCTCTTTGCCAGATGCATTGACCGTATACTGCCGTACGCAACCAGACAGGACAAAATAGCACTTATTAGGAACCTCTCCCTGTTCAAGGAGAATGGTTCCTTTTTTGTAGGTTTCAACAGGAATTTGAGTGAGTACTTCGTTCATTTCTGACTCACTCATTTCAGTAAAATGCTCTAAATACTTTTCCAATATTTCTTTTGGACTCTCTTTGCTCAGCATATAGCTTGTACTCCTTATTTTTCAGAAATTTTCTAGACCAACACATTGGTCTCTATGCATTTAAAGTCCCCCTAAAAACTCTACAGGGGGACTTTTCAAGTATTGCATACAAATTGGATTTTAACTATAAACTTTAGCAAATGCCGCTGCTGCCGTCTCTTTAGTTACAAAGCCACTGCCTTTTCCCACATCTGTACTGCCTGTCATGCCTAATTCCATGAGTAGTGCCATGTCTGACTCTGCCCAACTTGCAACTTCTTTGGACTTTAGGCTTGATAGGTATTTCGATTGAGTCTTGACATTTGACTGCTTGTCTCCAAAGGCAACTAATGCATGTCCCATAATCACGGCCATTTCTTGCTCTGTAATGTAACCACTTGGGTCAAAGCTATTTTTAGTTTTTCCTTTTATAAGACCCTGACTATAAACAGCAGCTATTGCGTCATAATTCGCATTGGTTTTACTAACATCTTTAAATGGTAAGGAAGCTGTTTTTGTTTGAAGACCATATGCATTGGCAATCCAAGAAGCAAACTCACCGCGAGTTAATAAAGCCTTTGGCTCAAATTTTGATGTTTGGCTGACAATCCCTTTATTGAGCAAGCTGTTGATTTCTACTTTTGCCCAAGAATTATCCGCATCACTAAACGACTTCTTAGACTTCATGACAGTATACTGACTCAAATGTGTTCTCTTGACTCGAATGCTTCCTGATTCCTGATCAAGAACACCTCCTACTGGATCCCAGCTGTTAAGTGTTTCATTCTATCTAAAAATACTTGCATCTGTCACATCGCCAGGCTCTATGCCAAATTCAATATAATTGAAGCTGATTTCTATAGGACTTGTATAGGTGTCCACTACTGACTCGCCTTCGTGAACGTTGAATTCTACAACTTTCTTATTATTTTCAAGTCCAACTGGCATGGTTTGATTTTCTAAGAATGTCATTTCAACTACCAAGTCCTTTTGATTTGAAATGTCCGCATTATTAAACGTCAAACCTGAACCGCCAATTTCAATTTTTAACTTGTCTACTTTACTTTCTGCAAGCTTTTGCATAATTTCTGGTGAAATAGTAGCCGCAACTTGCTTTAATTCAGTTGGCTTTTGAATTTCTAGAGTTACTTTGGTCGCAACTTTATTGACACTCTCTGCACCAAAATATTTATTAGATAAGTCGTTCACCTTTCCTAAAAATTGGATTTGCTTATCCAAAGCCTTTTGGACAGAAGCGGTGTCTACTTTGACTTGTTTGTCTGTCGGTTTCATGACAATTGAAACTGTGGAAGCCTTGTCTGCAACCTTTTGAAGCATGTCTGAAGCGGATTTTTGAATCTGTTGATTGGATTGAGTCGTTTTACTTGATACCTTTGAAAGCTCCGTTAAATACTGATCTACAACAGTTAAAGCATCAGCAGGATTCGTAAAGTTTTGTATTTTAGTTTCTACCATTTGAGACATTTTTGCAATGTCATTAAGAACCTTAGTATTGTCTTTTTGAGCATCCACTAATGTTGACATACTGCCAACCATTGTATCAAACTTTGTCAAAGACAAAAACAACTGGTTCTCATCTTGAATTTTGAACGTATTCCCAAGAATCGTATTAAAACTTAGTTCAAACATTGCAGGATTACTTAAAAAATCTGGCTGTTTAAATAGATTCTCCAACTGTTTCAAATCTGCATCAGATAGTGGTGGTGGCGCTTGTGTCCCATTTGGTAACGTACCAGGAACAAATCCCGGTGGTTGTGTTGGTGTCACAAAATAATCCTCTGAATTATCCGTAACAGTCGAATCATGTGCATGGGCATATAAATTGACTGTATACGTTTTGCTGTGACCAGAATAGTTAACTGTGATCACATATATATACACACCCGGCAATGAACCACTCCCAGTAACCGTAACAACCGCACTTGAATTATCAGCAACTGCCGTCAGCGTTGGCGCAACAGTAGTCGTATTTACCAGCTCTGCAGCAAACGTATTGATATACTTATTAAAACCTACTAACGGCTGTCCAGCTATACTTATACTAGAAAGACTCATATAATTGACTGAAGTATGCAGTGTATAGGTTTTCGACCGTTGCCCCTGTGCGGAAACCAGTATTTTCTCGGTACCGGAAGCACTATCATGACTTATTGCTATTGTTGTATTTGGATTCGCAGCATAGGCGGTCACAAGACTACTATAGTCGCCTTGCAAGGTTTGATAAGCACTAAATGGTACTTCTATGTCATAGTAGTCGTAGGTCGAAGGCATAAAGTTGGTTAGAGGCATGCCACCCACTAATATTTGTGCTAGAGTAGCGTTATAGCCAAATTGCATAAACATTTCATAGGTTTTTGTTTGGTCAGCAGGTGGTGTTAAATTATTAGGGTTTTTAATGGTGACCTTCCAAAATGAAAGTTCTGTCGCTGGTAATTTTGCAACACCTGTTGTTGTAAAACTCATTCTAACAATGTTGTCACTTACAGATAGTACGTAGTCTCCTGGATCAAAGGTAATATCTGCTGAAGTAAACCCCGTTGTTGAATGGGTGTCCACTTCAATTGTGTAATCAGCTGGTATACCTGGCTGAGTCACATTCATTGTTGTGAAACTAAGATCAATTGCATCATCATCAATACTAGCGGTGCCCATTTCATTATAAGTAGCACTTGAAAGATAAGGCGCGTCTTGATGATTGATAATTGCTTGACTTAAATCTAGTGCATACTCAACCGTTGTATACGGCCGAATGGTATTGCCACTGACTGTTCCAATTTTCATGACTCCATTTTCAAATGCCTCTGCATTGTTGAATTTCACTAGCCCGGTTTCAGTTATATTTAATGTCACTGAAAAATCCGAAGGATTATAACTGCCAAACGTATAATCTGTGGTACTGGTCAGTGTAATCGGTTTACCCTGCCCGTTTATTTCCGAATACAACATAATTGTATAATCTGATGCTTCACCAGGACTTGTAAGTGCACCACTATAATACAACTTCACTTGGTCGTCTCCAAGGTCACTGATTGAATTGTTTAAATACGATGCAGATGTAACATTCATACCGCTTGTATGCACATATGGTACTGCTGCAACCCCGTCAAAAAAGACGTTATTGTATTTGTCTTTCTTTAAAATAAAAATATTAGTGTCTAGATTAGCCAAGAGACTGCTACTGCGAATAGTCAATGTTTCTGGTGAGCCGCCACTCGCATTTAGTGTCGCAAAAGCTAATGCTGAACCAGAGGTATTTAGGAGTTCATCTGCTGTTGGTGTCGTCCCTTGTAAGTATACCCCAGCAATGATTGCACCCCCGGTACTGAGAGTCATTGTTATATCGTACCCATCGCTATAGGTTTGCGTTATCATTGGCGCTGTGGTTGGTGAAGTGTAATCAAACGTATCGAATTTAAGTTCATAGGCGGAAGAAGAAAATGTAGAGTAAATGCCCGCACTCGTCTCTTGACCAAGTGCTACTTGAATTTTATAACCTTCACCCAGTTCCAAACCACTACACGTAATTTCTGTTGGATCTGTCGGGCTAGTCACAGAGGTAATTCCTTTAATACTGAAATTGTTATAAAACCCTGTAGCCTCTAGCATAATTTCGTCCGCAGTCATAGCATTTGTCGCTTCAGGCACTACCACCCAAAACACAGTTGGACCAACCGTATCAATTGTATTCATGGTTAGGTTGAACTTCAATGCGCCTTGGCTAAAGTCAATAATTTTAGGATTTACCATATAATTGCCATACGAACAACTTGCCGGTGTCACTAACACGGTCGACAGCACTAATATGGCTATCATTAACCTTGAAATGGCTTTTATACCTTTCATAAATTCAGACCTCCCTTCATTATTCAAAGTAACGTTCTATTCTCTAGTTATTTATTACCTGAACTTGGGTCTTTAAATCAAAAAAGTCTTACATCAGTAAAGCTATGTCGATATACCATAGCTTTACTGAGTAAGACTTCTTAATTGTATAGGGCTATTCTATTCCATTTCCATTATAAAAACAGACAACGCTTCTATTGCTTCCACTTCGTCTGCGCCACTCACTTCAACCACTACCTGAGTACCACCCGTTGCACCTAATGTTAAAATACTCATAATGGACTTACCATTAACTCGGTTGTCACCATAGCTCAGATACACTTCCGACTGGAACCCAGTAGCCATTTTCACAAAAATTGATGCGGGTCTTGCATGGAAACCCTCTTTTGCATTGATTGTTACCTTTTGACTAATCATTGTACACCTCCTGAGAAAAATTTTCTAAAATCAATTGAACTTCACTTCTATTTTTAGCCGATAAAACAGCGGTCACTAACGGTTGTAGTGTTTCCTTTGCAAGTTTTCTAATGTGATATCGGGTCGCCAAAATTTTACTTGGTGAAACGCTGAATTCATCCATACCCATACCAAGCCAAAGCGGAATTAACTTAGGATCACTAGCTGCTTCGCCGCACATACCAACCATTTTGCCTGTGTTATTGCCAGCCTCAATGACCTTGCGAATCAGTCTAAGTACCGCTGGTTCATAAGTAGAATAAAGATCCCCTAGGTTCTCGTTCATACGGTCTGCCGCCAGTGTGTACTGAGTCAAATCATTGGTTCCAATACTAAAGAAATCCACTTCGTCAATAAGTACATCTGCCATCATTGCAGCGGAAGGTACTTCTATCATAATGCCTACAGGTATATCTGCATCAAAGCGGATTCCTTCCGTACTAAGTTCAGACTTAACCTGAGCTAAAATTTCTTTAGCACGCTTTACTTCTTCGATACGTGCAATCATTGGGAACATGATTTTTGCTTTACAAAAAACGCTGGCCCTTAAAATAGCTCTGAGCTGAGTTTTGAATAATTCAGTGTCCACTAGGCATATACGAATAGCTCTATACCCTAAAAATGGATTCATTTCTTCTTCAATGTTCAAATAAGGAATGTGTTTGTCTCCGCCAGCATCGAGGGTTCTTATAATAACCGGACGCCCTGCCATCGTTTCAAGCACGTGTTTATAGGCTTCAAATTGTTCTTCCTCGGTTGGGGCAGTCGTTCTGTCCATGAAGACAAATTCGCTTCTAAATAGGCCAATGCCTTCGCCGTCATTGTCTACAATCAGTGAAACGTCCTTTGCCTTCCCTATGTTTCCAGCTACCTCAACCGTTACGCCATCTAAAGTTTTACTTTCAAGACCTCGAACGGTTTCGTACACGTTTTGCTGCTTATTAAAAGCAATTTTTCGGTTTTCAAGTTCACTAAGCTGGCCCTCATTTGGCTCGATGAAGACTTCACCAGTTGCCCCGTCTAAAGCGACTACCTGACCATCAGCAATCTCATCAAGTGCACCTATAGCACCTACAATTGCTGGTATACCTAATGTTCTTGCTATAATAGCCGTGTGTGAAGTCGTATTGCCCATTTCGGTTATAAAACCATGAACCATCTGCTTATTTAAACTTGCCGTTTGAGAGGGCTGTAAGTCTCTAGCAATCAATATTACCGGTTCACTCAAATGCTTCAAATCCACCTCAGATAAACCAAGGAGTGTTCTCAAAACCCTTTGAGAAACATCTTTTAAGTCGGCAGCTCTTTCTTTGAGGTAAGCGTCGTCTATGGCTTCAAACAAAGTTATAAAATTCTGAGTAATTTTATGAACCGCATAAGTGGCTGTTCTTTTTTCTTTTGTAATACTTGCTTCAATTTGACTAATCCATTCTGGATCTTCAAGAAACATTTTATGTGCTTCAAATACTTCAGATTCTTTCTCGCCAATCGTTCTAGCCGTTTCAACTCTTAGCTTTTCTAAATGCTCATTAACTTTCTCCAAAGCCTCTTTTAACCTAGAAATTTCTGCTTGCGAGTCTTCTATTAAATGTGTCTCTATAATCAATTCTTGCGCCTCAACCTTAAGTGCTTTGGCTACGCCTATCCCTTCTGATGCAGGAATACCTTTCACAATATTGTCCTCCTTAGGAATAGAAGAGACACCCCCTTATAATTTCTGACGATGTCTCTTCCAACTTAACTTAGTTTATGAAATTAATTATTTTTTAAGCTTGAGTACGGACAGCATACCTGCTGACACAACCGTACCAACTGCAATAGATACAATATACATTGGCAGATTTGTTACTGCATTTGGAATCGCAAGTACAAACAAACCACCGTGAGGGACTGCCAAACCACAATTGAAAATCATCGAAAGTGCGCCGGTAATTGCACCACCCGCCATAATAGATGGGATAACTCTTACTGGGTCTGCTGCTGCGAATGGAATAGCACCTTCTGTGATAAAGGATGCGCCTAACGCCCACGCCGCTTTACCTGCTTCTTTTTCTTCAATCGTAAATTTGTCTTTTGCAATAACAGTTGCCAAACCCATTGCCAGTGGCGGAACCATACCAGCTGCCATGACCGCTGCCATAACGCCTGATGGTTGACCTGCTGCTAATGTACCAACACCAAAAGCATATGCCGCTTTATTGACTGGTCCGCCCATGTCAAAGGCCATCATGAGACCGAGAATCAAACCAAGCAAGCCTGCGTTTGTACCGCTAAGTGAAGCCAGCCACTTATTCAGAGCAGTATTGGCTGCGCCAACTGGGCCGCCTATAATATAAATCATGACTAAACCTACTATGAGCGTACTTAGAACTGGCAACACGAGTACTGGCATAAGTCCAGCCATCGACTTAGGGAGCTTAATAAGTTGCTTTAAGAAAACGATGGTATAGCCGGCTAAGAAACCACCTAGAATACCGCCAAGGAAACCTGCGCCAAGCGACGCTGCAAGCATACCTGCAACCATTCCGGGAACCAGTCCTGGTCTGTCTGCAATAGAGTGGGCAATGTAACCTGAAAGAATTGGAATCATAAGTGCAAATGCATTGCCACCGCCAATTGTCATAAGAGCTGCCGCTATACTTCCCTCCTGCTTAAAGGCTTCAATACCAAACGCAAACGAAAGTGCAATGAGTATACCACCAGCCGTTACAAATGGAATCATGAAAGATACGCCTGACATGAGGTGCTTGTAGATGCTATTTTGTTCAGTTTTCTTTTGTGCTTTAATGTCTTGAACCTGATCGATTAAGGCTTTGCCATAAACTGGAGCAGTTTTAGTCTGCTCAATAAGGCCTTTCGCGTCTTTAATAGCGTCTTTTACAGACACTTGAACGACCTTCTTACCTGCGAAACGCTCCATTGGCGTGCTAGTATCTGCCGCTACTATGACCGCGTCAGCTGCTGCAATGTCTGCATCGGTTAGCGGATTTTCCGCACCTACCGAACCTCTTGTTTCAACTTTCATTTCAATATTCAATTCTTTTGAAGCAATTTGAAGCGCTTCTGCTGCCATGTAGGTATGAGCTATGCCAGTAGGACAAGCGGTTACTGCTACAATTTTCATTTGATTTTCCCCCCTGATTTAAGGATTATTCCAGAATTTGAATAATGGCTTCGTAGGAGTCGGCTTTCATAAGCGCCTCTCTTACGTCTTGGTGCATGAGTTTTCGTGAAAGTGTGCTCAATACTTTAAGATGGGTGTCAGCACTGGTCTCTGGTACAGCCACTAGGAAAAGTAAGAATGTTGGTTTTTCATCCATCGACTCAAAATCAACTCCGGCTTGGCTGCGCGCGAAGACAAGGCCCGGTGAGGTTACACCGCTACTTTTGCCATGGGGAATTGCAACGCCCATACCAATGCCTGTGCTAAATTCAGCTTCTCTGTGAAGTACTGCTTTCAAATAGGCTGATTTATCGTTAAGTAGACCAGCTTGGTCTAGCTTTGCGACCATTTCTTCAATCGCTTCTTGTTTGGTTGTTGCCTTTAATGCAGGTATAAATAATTGAGGTGTGAATAGTTCTTGAATCATATATTTGCCTCCCAATTTGACTAAATCAGTAATTTATTGATGACAATTTGATTTTCCAGAGTTTTCAAGTTGTTAAGTGCGCCTGTTCTACTGCCTTCGGTCATAATCACCGAAGTCGCCGTTGCAACGGCTCTTCTCATAATTTCTTCTGGAGTTAGGTGTTCGCTGAGTCCCATTACTAAGGCTGCTACAACAGCATCCCCAGCGCCGACAGTTGACTTGACTTCCACTTTGAGGCCCTTTGCTTCAAGAACTTGGTTCTTGTCTACCCACAAAAGACCATCTTCACCTCTAGAAATAACCACATATTGTACCCCAGCTGTTATAAGCGCCCTCGCAGATGCAACTATTTCTTCGATAGTCGAAAGTGTTTTACCTAAAAAAGCTTCAAGTTCGTCTATATTTGGCTTAATCAGTGTTGGCTTAGCTTCAATGGCATACTTTAAGTAATTGCCTTCTACGTCTACAATGACGGGAATTTGTTTATCTTTCACCCGTTCAATGATACTTCTAAAAATGGTTTCCGGCATACCCGGCAGCGGTGAGCCTGAAAGTACTAATGCGTCTTCTGATGTCACAAGATTTTCAATTTTGTTAATCAAATTTGTGACTAAGGTTTCGTCTGAAACTGGGCCGCTTTCATTGAGGTCTGTATACGTCTTGTCTACCAAATCAACAATTTTGATATTTTCTCTCGTTTCGCCCTGTACAGGAACTTCTAATAATTTTATACCGATTCTTGCAGCTTCTTCTGAAATCCACTGGCCGTTTCTACCACCAAGTAGTGCCAGTGCTTCTGAATCGCCCCCAAGTGCCTTAATGGTCTTAGAGACATTCAGCCCTTTTCCACCTGCATCTCTCTGGATGCTTTTGACCCGATTGACCTTGTCTATGCAGAATTCCTCTACTGAGACAGTGCGGTCAATGGCTGGATTAAGTGTTACGGTTACGATCAAATGTTTCACCAACTTTCACAATTACATCAATTTCATTTTGTTCACAATGGGCAATAAATGCTGTAGGCAATTTCTCATCTGATATAATGCCATTTACCCCACTTAATTCCGCTATAACACACAATTGACTTTTCCCGTATTTACTGCTATCTGCTACCACAAAAGATCTGTCTGCAATATCTATCATTTTTTTCTTCGTTTGAGCCTCGACCATATTCGGTGTCATGAAGCCTTTTTCAGTGAAACCGTTCGTTCCTATGAATGCAAGGTTCACACGAAAACCACTCAGCGCCTTTTCAGCTAAACTGCCAACCATAGCTCTAGTATTCCAGCGCATTTGACCACCAGTAACAATTAGATCTACTTCTTGATTGTCTTGAAGTACTGCTGCCACGTCCAACGAATTGGTAATAACCGTCACTTGCTTCGCTTTTATATTTTTAGCAATGGCTACCGTTGTAGTGCCTGAATCTAGTACCACGGTGTCATGGTCTTTTATGAGTCCAGCAGCTAAAATGCCAATGTCATTTTTTTCTTGGTTGAAACGCTCAATTTTGTCGCTAAAACTTGGCTCCATTTCTGAAAGGTCAAGCGCAATTGCGCCTCCGTGAGTTCTTACCAGTAGACCCTGCTCATCCATTTCGTTTATGTCCCTGCGAATAGTGGGCTCAGATACATTTAACAACTGAGACAGTTCCAAGGTTTTAACCTTTTTTTGTATGTTTAGTAATCTTAAAATTTCTCTTTTTCTTTCTTCAGCAAACATTTTTCATTCCTCATTTCTAAAAGATGATAAAACCTATTGAGAATTAGCTAAT
>JBGSUZ010000320.1:0-7070 GCA_041753235.1 Acidaminobacteraceae bacterium | reverse complement strand
ATAGCCCTTAAAGGATTCTAAGAGGTCTGTTGAAATCATCCAGACATCTTTTTTGAGTTTTTCATTGTAGTATCGAATAAAATGATCTACTAGTGCTGGTATGTCGTCTGCCCTGTTTTTAAGCGGTGGAATTTTGATGCTAATGACGTTAAGTCGGTAATACAAGTCTTTACGGAAGTTCTGACTATGCATGAGTTCTAAGGGGTCTTCATTGGTTGCGGCAATAATGCGTACATCGATTATGATATCATCTCTTCCTCCCAAACGCCGTACATAGCCTTCTTGAAGGACTCTGAGCAGTTTTGCTTGCAGGTCAAGACTGAGTGAATTGATTTCATCTAAAAAGAGTGTGCCGCCGCTGCTTTGTTCAAATAAACCAGCGCGGTCATAGGCACCAGTAAAACTCCCTTTAGTCGTTCCAAATAGGATACTTTCAAGGAGTGTCGGTGGTAGCGCAGCGCAGTTTTGTGCAATAAATGGCTTGTTCCAACGTTCGCTGCCGGAGTGAATACTTTGCGCAATGAGCTCTTTACCCGTTCCCGTTTCGCCTTCAATTAAAACGCTCGAACTCGTACTTGCAGCGCGTCGGGCTATTTTTATAGCTTCTTGAAGTCCTTGGTTTTTACCTATGATTTTGTCGAAAGTATAATGTGTTTTAACGGAAAACTTGCTCTTCTGGGGACCGGTCAGTTTACTTTGAAGTTCAAGAATTTGGTCGGACATGGTATTCATATCGGTCAAGTTCTTTGCTATTTCAACGGCTCCAATCAGTTCACTCTCATGATGGATGGGATAGGTTGTGTTCATAGTCGTGATTTTCTTACCCTTTAGGTTGAGGTAAGTCTGCATTTGTTTTTGTATGGGGCGCTGATAGGTCATTGCCATAAGAAGGGTGCTGTTTTCTTTTGTCCAGTCTGGAAAAACTTCTAATAGATGTTTACCGATAACTGCTTCTGCCTCAAGACCCTCTATTTTTTCCATAGCTTGGTTGTAAACGACGGTGATGCCTTCCTTGTTTACAATATGAATACCTTCTTCAACCTCGTGCAAAATATTTTGCATTGAATCAAAAATCAGTTTCTGGTCCAAAGAAAGACCTCCTGTATTTATGAATGAATTCGGCTCGCTAAAAATTAGCGAGCCGAATGTTATAAATCTTATTCAGCTAAGCTGAAACAGAATTAAGTTCTTAGTATAGTGGGAATTTAGCACAAAGTGTGTGTACTTTATTTTTAATTACTTCAATGTCTTCTTTTCTTTCAAGACAGTCAGCCATAAGTTCAGCAATTTCTTTCATTTCTGCTGGGCCCATACCTCTAGTTGTAACCGCTGCTGTACCTACGCGAATACCAGAAGTGACAAATGGACTTTCAGTTTCGAAAGGCACAGTATTTTTATTAACTGTGATTTCAACTTCACCAAGCATTTTTTCTGCTTCTTTACCTGTTAAACCTTTGTTTCTGAGGTCTAAAAGGAATAAATGGTTGTCAGTGCCGCCTGAAACGAGTTTGAAGCCTCTAGCTTTAAGTGCTTCAGCCATTTCGTGACAGTTGTCAATAACTTGCTTTTGGTAAACTTTGAAGTCGTCTTGTAACGCTTCTTTAAAGCTTACTGCTTTAGCAGCAATGACGTGCATGAGTGGGCCGCCTTGAATGCCTGGGAAGATAGCTTTATCAATTGCTTTAGCATACTCAGCTTTACAAAGGATAGCGCCGCCTCTTGGGCCGCGGAGTGTTTTATGTGTAGTCGTTGTTACGAAATCTGCGTATTCACATGGGTTTTCATGAAGCCCTGCAGCAACTAAGCCAGCAATGTGAGCCATGTCGACCATAAGGAGTGCGCCTACTTCGTCTGCAATTTCTTTGAATTTCTTGAAGTCAATTTTTCTTGGGTAAGCACTTGCGCCAGCAACGATCATTTTAGGTTTGCACTCTAATGCTTTTGCTCTTACGTCATCATAGTCGATCATTTCTGTTTCTGGAGAAACGCCATAAGCGACGAAGTTGAAGTACATACCAGAAATATTAACTGGAGAACCATGTGTTAAGTGACCACCGTGTGAAAGGTTCATACCAAGGACTGTGTCGCCAGGCTTGAGCATTGCAAAGTATACACCAAGGTTTGCATTAGCGCCTGAATGCGGTTGTACGTTTGCATGATCAGCGTTAAATAATTCCTTGAGTCTATCAATTGCGAGTCTTTCAACAACGTCTACGTATTCACAGCCGCCGTAGTATCTCTTACCAGGGTAACCTTCTGCGTATTTATTTGTGAAGACACTGCCCATTACTTCCATCACTGCTAAACTTACATTGTTTTCTGAAGCGATTAATTCGATACCTGTTTTTTGTCTGTTAAGTTCTTGTTCTAAAGCTTGATAAACTTCTGAATCAAATGCCTTTAAATTCTCTTTAAACATGTTGTATCATCCTCCTCATTAATTTGGACAATGGAGATTCTAAGTGCTCCGCTTGCCGTAAGTTTCTTTTCACGTTTTCTAATAATTAAAAAACTAATGGCCATACCAATAAGTCCTACAAGAAAACCATATAATTCTACGTACTCCGAAATGTTGAAGTAATTAAGCGCATAAACAGTCAGAAACATGCCAGCTATTAGAATAAGCAGTGGAATAACATAAACGATAAATGCTGCTTGCAGCACTGTCTCGTCTGCCATTTCCATTGTAACCCTATTGCCTACCTTTGCACCGAGTGGATTTAGTGCTTCAACAGAACGCTGCATATTTTCAGCCCCCATTTGACAAGCACCACAATCACCACACGCTGAATGTCTCATTAAAGAAACAACCGCTTTGTCGCCATATACGGATTCAACGACACCAATACTGAGCATCGTCAGCCCACCTTTCATAAAGAAGAGAATTATAGTGGTATGTGACAATTAATATACCACCATAATTATACTAGTATATATTTAATTTAACTAGTGTTAAAAAGTTATAATTTTAATAAAATTAAATTAATATATAATATTTTCATATTCATAAAATATTACATATTCAGTAATACTTCTTCTGTTTTTTCTTTCTCCACTTTAATTGTCTGAATAGCGAGTTCTACAAGCTGATTTGCATCTACATTTGTAGGTGCTTCTGTCATGAGGCAAGTCGCATTTTGAGTTTTAGGGAATGCAATGACTTCGCGAATATTATCAGTGCCAGTCATAAGCATAACCAATCTATCTAAACCATAAGCGATACCACCGTGTGGCGGTGTGCCATATTTAAAGGCGTCAAGGAGGAAACCAAACTTGTCGTATGCTTCTTCTTCTGTAAAGCCAAGGGCTTTAAACATTCTACCTTGAAGGTCTGCATTGTGGATACGGATAGAACCGCCGCCTATTTCAACGCCGTTTAGTACAATGTCATAAGCCTTAGCTCTAACTTTGCCCGGGTCAGTTTCTAATAAGTGAAGGTCTTCGTCTTTAGGGCATGTGAATGGGTGGTGCTTCGCCGCAAAACGGTTAGCTTCTTCGTCGTACTCAAGCAGTGGGAAGTCAGTAACCCAAAGAAGTTTATAATCGTCTTCTTTAGTGAGTTCAAGACGCTTTGCAAGCTCATTTCTGAGGTTACCAAGTGAGTCATAAACAACATTTGATTTATCAGCAACGAATACAAGAACATCGCCTACTTCGCCGTCCATACGGGTTACGATAGCTTGCATTTCTTCTTCAGAGAAGAACTTAGCGATTGGTGAAGTAATTTCGCCTTCGTTAACACGGGCCCACGCAAGGCCTTTTGCGCCGTAAGTTTTAACGTAGTCTTGAAGCTTATCAAGGTCTTTTCTGCTGAGTTTTTCGCCAGCACCTTTGATGTTGATACCACGTACATCGCCACCGTTAGCCAGCGCGTCTGTGAAGACTTTAAAACCGCAGCCATCCGCTAGGTCGTTTAAGCTAACAAGTTCTAAGCCAAAACGAACGTCTGGCTTGTCAACGCCATATCTGTCCATAGCTTCTTGGTAAGGCATTTGTTGAAGTGGCAATTGAACGTCTATACCAATCGCATCTTTGAACATTTTTTGAATCAACACTTCGTTGATGGCAATAACGTCTTCTTGTTCTACGAAAGACATTTCAATATCTATTTGTGTAAACTCAGGCTGTCTGTCAGCTCTAAGGTCTTCGTCTCTGAAACATTTAACAATTTGGTAGTAACGGTCGAAACCACTAACCATTAGGATTTGTTTGAAGAGTTGTGGTGACTGAGGAAGTGCGTAGAATTTGCCTTGATTAACACGGCTTGGTACCAAGTAGTCTCTAGCGCCTTCTGGTGTAGGTTTTGTAAGTACTGGTGTTTCAACTTCTGTGAAGCCATTGTCGTCTAAGAAGTTTCTAACTGTTTTGGCAAGTTTGCTTCTAAAAACGAGTTTGCTTTGCATTTTAGGTTTTCTAAGGTCTAAGTATCTATATTTAAGTCTGAGCATTTCATTTGCTTTGTCGTCGTCATTGATATGAATTGGTGGTACTTCTGATTCGTTTAATATTTTAAGGCTGTCAGCGAAAATTTCAATTTGTCCAGTAGGAAGTTGATCGTTTACAGATTCCCTTTGCTTGATTTCACCAGTGATTGCTATAACGAATTCACCTCTAAGGCCCTCTGCTTTATCAAACGCTTCTTGAGAGACAGTTGTATCAAATACGATTTGAACTAAACCAGTCTTGTCTCTTAAGTCTACGAAAATAAGACCTCCAAGATTACGCTTTCTTTGTACCCAACCCATTAGTGTTACGCGCTCGCCTATGTGCTCTAATCTTAAAATACCACACATATGGCTTCTTTTCATGCCATTTAATAATTCACCCATGGTAATGCTCCTTTCTCTGATCCGAAAATAGTGAGGAAATGCTAATGATTCGCTTTCCTCTTTATGTTGTTGAACTTGGAGCTGCCAAACTTCACAATTTGTGAAACAAAAAAAGCCCCCAGTCCATGCCTAAGCATAGGGACGAGAGCTATAATTTCCCGCGGTGCCACCCTAATTGGTAATACCCACTTCATTGATTGGTTGACCTTTTATGCTGGTGTCTTCAAATAAGCTTCCATACTGGGCTTTCACCTTCCCCAGCTCGCTAAAAATTCTACTTATACTACTCTTCCAACGGTCTTATGAATTTATTTAATTATAGAAAAATCGTATCGGCTTGTCAACCATTCTTTTTTCTTATCAATCATTTCATCTATTCGTGCCATGTAGTCTTCTAGGCCTTTCGAGTTCGAAAAACGTTCTAAGCGATTTTCCTCTGCAAAATAGATTTTGCTGATTGCGCCTGCGCCAAGTGCAACGATGCTGTGTTGTTCTTCCATGATTCGCACGTTATAAAGACAGACTTTGTTCGGTAAAGTGAACCCAATATTCTCAAGGTTACCAATCATTTGTTTTTGTCGGTACATATAATAAGGCTCGTAACCTGCTGCCATTAGACGACTTGTAGCAGTACCAACCATTTCAGAAACCGTTTCAGCACTTTGCATATGGGCATTATCACCTAGTTCATTGAGTTTTGAGGCTCTTTTAAGGGCTAATGTATGCAGGGTAATATTTTCAGGATGCAGTGCCAATACTTCATCTAGCGTTTTATTCATTTCGGGAAGGCCTTCTTGGTCTAGACCTGCGATTAAGTCCATATTGATGCTGTTGAAGTTATAAGCCTTCGCTTCATTATACAGCTGTGTTATGGCTTCAGCGCTGTGATCTCTTCCTATTGCTTTGAGTGTTTGATTTACCATCGTCTGAGGGTTAACACAAATACGGTCAACGCCATAATGCTTCATTAGGCTGAGTTTCTCAGTATCTAAGGTGTCGGGTCTGCCCGCTTCTACTGTGAACTCTTGGACATTTGCCGGATCAAATGAATTAGTAACTGTTTTAAGTAACTTTTCGAGCTGAGCAGCATTGAGCGCTGTAGGCGTGCCACCACCAATGTAAATACAGTCAACAGTAAGACCTCTTTGTGTTAAGTCGATAGCCATGGCTTCAATTTCTTTGATTAAACACTCAACATACTTGTCCATTAAATGGCCTTTTTGGCTGACTGAATTGGCTGGGAACGAGCAATATAGGCATCTGGTGCGGCAAAATGGTATACAAATGTATAAGGATATTTTGTCGTCATCATCGGCTTCAAGAATGGGTTGCTCTAGTTTTGCTATTTGCTGCATGAGTGCTATTTTCTCGTCACTGACACGGTAGAACGCTTTGAGGCAGTCGGTAATTGCCGCGTCTGATCGTTTGAGACGGAGAAGCTCATGTACTAGCTTAACAGGACGAATGCCAACCAATGTGCCGTAAGGGTTGGTTGAGGTTTCGAGCTGTGAAAGCAGGTCATGGGCATTTAATTTAAGAAAGACCTTTAAATCTTTTTTAAGTTGAAACGCTGTATTAAGCTGTTGCCACTGCGTTTCTTGTTGCCAGCTGTCCTCGCTGCCACTTAGGGTTAAGGTGCTGATAATTTTGTCCTCTGAAACGACTTGGTTTAGTTCGTAAGTCGCGTCTCCTTGCATAAGCTTTGGAAAAGCGGAGAACAAATGACCATAGTCATAACGCATGTCTATAGGGGTGCCTTCAATAGTCCAGTTAATCATTTTAGTACACCAAATAAGGGTTTCTGCTGCGTTCACGGCCTATAGTGCTAGAACCGCCATGTCCTGGAAGTACCACGGTTTCATCGCTTAACTTAAGCAGTTGTGTTTTAATGGCTTTGATAAGCTGGTCGTGGTTACCGCCGTCAAGGTCTGTTCTGCCAATGGACATTTCAAAAAGTGTGTCCCCTGAAAAGAGATAATTCTCTAGCAGGTAACAGACGCCGCCCTTGGTATGGCCCGGTGTGTGAAGGGTACGGATGGTATAGCCACCCATAGGGATTTTCATGCCGTCTTGAAGTTGAACGTCTGGCGTAAATTCTGAATCTGGGCCGTACATGGTATTGGATAAGTTGATAGTGGCATCTTTAGCCATATACACGTCTGACGCATGTAGGTAAACGGGTACGGGGTAAACTGCTTTAAGCCCTGCTACGCCCATATGGTGGTCGCCGTGGGCATGGGT
>JBGSUZ010000319.1:0-1672 GCA_041753235.1 Acidaminobacteraceae bacterium | reverse complement strand
AAAATAATTATAACTCACCAGAACTGGCTCTTCGAGCCAGTTCTAAACATTTATAGAATAAAAAATGACCTGCGACAAATCAAATTTGATTTGCTACAGGTCATTTTTTATTTGGGGGCTATTTTGCAACAGCCCCTTTTTTAGTGTCGCCAATATTGACTAAAATGATGCCCGAGATGGTAAACAATAGGGCTATGAAAGTCATGATGGTTATGCGTTCACCTGCAACCAATAGTGCGGAGAGGATGGCACCCCAAAGTGGCACTTGGAATTTATAGATTGAGACTTGACTGACCTTGTTGTGCTTGAGCAGTGTATACCAAACTGTGTACGAGGCACCGGAGATAAAGGCGAGCCATATTAAGAGTGGGAAACTGGCTAAGCTAAAGTGGACAGCATTGCCTCCCACTAATGGGAATGAAGCCAGAATCATAATGCTTGACCCAAATAACATTTGGTAGGCAGTACATTTGATGGGGTTGATGTGGGCTGTGATTTCTTTGGCATAGATATTGGCTGAGGCCCCAATCAAGGAGGAGAGTATTAAAATACCTTCACCTAGAAGTTTAAAGTTTCCTTCGAGACCGCCTTTGCCAAAGTTCATGAAGAATACCCCGGTGAAGCCGACTAGAAGCCCGAGTATTTTATTCCGATTTAACTTGTCGTCTTTGTAGTAAAAATGAGGTAATATTAATGAAAAGAAGGTGCCTGTAGCGGTGATAATCGCTCCGACAACGCCTGTGACATTACCTACACCAATATAAAAGAAGATGTATTGGATGGTGGTTTGGAATATTCCTAGTGTTATCATGGGACGAAGCTCGTCTTTTTCTATTTTGAAGGCAATTTTGTTAACCTTCATGAAGAGGAAGATTAAGATAGACGCTAGGAAAAAGCGATAACCTGCAAATTGCATTTTGACGGGCCAAGGACTATTGGCAATTTGTAACAGTTTATAGCTGATTTTTAATGAAGGAAAGGCACTCCCCCAGAGAAAGCAGGAGAAGGTAGCCAGTAAGGCGATGGTTAGCGGTTTTTGGAAAAAGTTTTTCAAGTAAGTCACTCCGATCTATTTAAGCTGAGGGCTGTAAAGTCACTGTGACCACTATATCAAATTATTTAGTATTACGAAAGACCAAGGGGAGAATATTAAAAAGTTAAAGATTTTTGTAACGTATTTTAAACTTGTCATTCCAACGAATTGGTTTATAGTATAAGATGGATGATATAGGTGTAGAAGCTAACATATAAATGGCTTCATCAGTGAAATGAGGTGCGTAAATTGAATGTAATTATGGAGATTTTCTCTAATGTGAGAATCATGGATGTTATTGACATCGGGATTGTTGCTTTTGTGTTTTATAAAATACTGATGCTGATTAAGGAAACGCGGGCGGAGCAGTTGATTAAGGGCTTGATTATTCTTTTGGTCATGCTGAAGCTATCGGAATGGGCAAAGTTGTATGTGGTACATTATATTTTAATGAATACCATGACGCTGGGGGTAGTTGCTTTATTGATAGTTTTCCAACCAGAGCTTCGGCGGGCGTTAGAGTATATTGGGCGTTCCAAGTTTCTTTCAAAGAGCATGGAAGCTACGGATGAGGGCTTTAACAGTATGGTCAGCAACTTGGTCAGCGCTGTAATCAGTCTTTCCCGGGAAAAGATAGGG
>JBGSUZ010000318.1:0-4320 GCA_041753235.1 Acidaminobacteraceae bacterium | reverse complement strand
ACCGGAAGCTAAGAGTCCTTTTGCAATGTTTTCACCTAAAAATTCAGAATCCTTCTTTGAACGCTATCGGCTAAACTTATTCATTGATAATAGCGAGACAAAGACAGCGCCGGTTGTGTTTGCATCAAATCCTACTTATGCAAATTTACTCGGAAGTATTGAATATAGAAACGAAATGGGTGTTCTTAGAACTGACTTTACGATGATTAAGCCAGGGGCGCTGCATCAAGCTAATGGGGGTTATCTCATCCTTTTGGCTAAAGATATTCTAACCATGCCTTATGCGTGGAAAAGCTTAAAACGGGCGCTACTCGATGAAAATGTTTCAATAGATACTTTGGGTAATCAATCGGGCTCAGTGGTTTCTATGACCCTTAACCCACAGCCTATTCCGTTGGATGTAAAAGTAATCCTCATAGGTGATCAGTATACTTACCAACTTTTATATCATTATGACGAAGAGTTCAGAAAGCTTTATAAAATCATGTCAGACTTTGACATTGAAATGGAGCGTAACGACGACAATGTTTTAAAAATCACGAAGTTTATTTCAAAGCATTGTGAAGAGGATCATTTAAAACCTTTCAGCAAGTGCGCAGTTGCAAAAATTATAGAATTTAGCTCAAGAATGGCTGATGATCAAAATAAACTTTCTTCACATCTTAATAAATTAGTGGATGTATTATACGAAGCAGAGGCTTGGGCCGAAAAGGACGAAACAGAATTTGTCATGGCTGAGCATGTCGACAAAGCGCTAATTGCTTTAAACCGACGTAACAACAAGGTTGAGGAAAAGGTTTTAGAGATGTTTAACAGTGGCGACTATTTACTAGATGTAGCAGGCAGCAAGATTGGTGAAATCAACGGTCTTGCCGTTATGGGCTCAGGGCAGTACCGATTCGGTAAACCTAGTAAAATTACCGTATCTACCTACCAAGGCAGAGCGGGCATTGTTAATATTGAAAGGGAAGCTAGAACCAGTGGTGCTATCCATGACAAAGGGGTTATGATTATTTCCGGTTACCTCGGTCATATGTTTGCTCAAAACAAACAAATTTCAGTCAATGCGAGTATTGTCTTTGAACAGCTGTATAGTGGTGTAGACGGAGACAGTGCCTCAAGTACAGAACTATATGCCATCTTGTCAAGTCTTGCGAATCTACCAATTAGCCAATCCATTGCCGTGACTGGCTCTGTAAACCAAAGAGGTGAAATTCAGCCTATTGGTGGGGTTAATGAGAAGATTGAAGGATTCTTCAAAGTTTGTAAAATGAAAGGCTTAACAGGGGAACAAGGCGTCATGATTCCACATCAAAATGTAAAGAACTTGATGCTTGGATCCGAGGTCATTGAGGCAGTTAAAACGGGCATGTTCCATATCTATTCAGTCAAACATGTTGAAGAAGGCATCGAAATTCTTATGGGAAAAGAGGCTGGCAAACGTCTTAAATCTGGTGGCTTCACAAAAGGCTCGGTGTATGACTTAGTAGATAGAAAATTAACAGAGCTTGCTGAAGTTCATGAAGGCAAGAAAAAGAATACTCGATCAGCAACAAAGAAGGCAGCTAAAAAAATAGTAGAAAAGGCTGAAAATACTGAGAAGCCTGTATAAGTGAAACTTTAAAATAGCGTTTAAATAAGCCACATAAAAAAAGACTTCCAGTCTAAAATAACTGGAAGTCCTTTTTCTTATGTATATAAGTCGGTATTGTAATAAAGTTGGTTCAAAAACGGAGGAAGAGGTCGGTAAATTACCTGCCTCAGTTTGGAAATTGGTTGGTTCATTTAGGTGTGGTTAAAATATGAATATATCTTAACACATAATCCACATTTTGAACACAACTTTTGTCTAAATATTTTCGTTATTTCATACTTTTTATACACTGAGATTCTGTTAAAATGGCACTCATGGGCTGATCATGTCCTTCAATTGGCAGTTCAGAAACAATCTGTAAATCGAAGGCAAGCGCAATGACGTTGCAGTCTGGTCGGATCTGAGGCAGTAGTTTGTCGTAGAAGCCTCCACCGTAGCCCATTCTGTAGCAATTGTGGTCAAAAGCAACGCCAGGCGCTAAAATAAGATCAATATCGGATGGGAGAATTTGAGGGAGGTCTTCATTAGGCTCCCGTATGCCCATAGCGCTTGTGACAAGGTCTTTAAAGCCTTCAATTTGATAGAGGTCTAGTGTGTTTGTCTCTGTATTGACTTTAGGCAGTACAACTACTTTATCTTGTTCTAACAGGTACTCTATGATTGCATCTGTTTTAACTTCATTGCGAAAATCCATATAGCAAAGAATAACTTGTGGGTTTTCAACAAGATTTAGTGAAATAAGCTGATTGAGAATTTGCTCGGATTTAGCGTCAACTTCTTCTTGGGGCATCTGTTTGCGCTTATTTAATATTTCCTTACGAATGGCTGATTTCATGTAAACCTCCTGCTAGGATGATGGGTTGATTATGTTCTTGTTCATTACAAAAGAGTTAAAATTGTTTCAAAACCTGAGCAATACTCAAAAAAAGGTTTAGAAAAACTCTGAATACCATTATAATATAAAGGTAGGCGAATTTAAACAGGGATTCGTCTGCCCAAAATATGTGCAAAGTGCACAAATAGAGATGTTAACCGTGGAACAAGTCATTATTTATAGGGGTTGTATATTCATGTATGATAAAGATCGCATTTCAAGAAATGACGTTTTGATACGTCTATCCGATGTCACTGTTAAATTTGACAATGGGCTGGAAGGGTTGTCCAGAGCCAATATAGAGGTGCGCAAGGGCGACTTCATCTTCGTTGTTGGCCCTTCGGGCGCAGGCAAATCCACCTTCATAAAGTTGTTGCTCAAAGAATATGAAGCAACTTCAGGCAATATCTATGTTGGAGGCAGTAACATTACCCATATTCACCGAAGGAAGGTACCCCTGCTTAGAAGACAAATGGGAGTCGTATTCCAAGACTTCAGACTTCTTCCTAATAAGACAGTTTATGAAAATGTGGCTTTTGCAATGCAGATTACAGAAACTTCAGAACGAGAAATTCGCAAGCAAGTGCCAATGATTCTCAGTGTTGTTGGACTGGCTGATAAGCAAAAAATGTTCCCACATCAACTTTCAGGTGGTGAACAACAGCGTGTTTCTATAGCCCGGGCAATGATTAACAATCCACCTATCCTGATTGCGGATGAGCCAACTGGGAACTTAGACCCGGATACTTCTTGGGAAATCATGAAATTGCTTAAACAAATCAATCGTAGAGGTACCACCATCATCATGGCTACTCACGACAAGGACATCGTAGATATTATGCAACAAAGAGTCATTGCCCTCGAAAAAGGGAAAGTGGTTCGAGACGAGTTTGGCGGAGGTTATGGCTATGAAGATTAAATCACTTAAGTACACTATTAGCGAGAGCTTTAAAAATATTTGGAGAAATGGGGTCATGTCAGTGGCCTCAACCACCTCAGTAGCGGCGTCACTGTTAATATTGGGCCTTATTTTCATTCTGATTGTGAATATCAATTCTATTACGAGTGGGGCTCAAGAACAGTATGATTCCATACAAGTTTATTTGGTAGACAGCATTGGAGAGGCAGAGGTAAAATCGCTGGGCGAACAAATTAAGCAGCTGGACAGTGTCAAGTCTGTTCGTTATGAAACCAAAGACGAAGCCCTCAAAAAAATGCAGGATTCTTGGCAGGATAATGCGTACTTGCTAGAAGGCCTTGAAAACAACCCGCTTCCAAATTCGTTCGAAGTAAGATTCAGCAATTTAAACGCGGTGCCTCAAGTAGCTGAAACCATTAAAAAGATGGACGGCGTTGAGGATGTAAAATTCTACAGAGACATCATTGAAAAAATGACAAACCTGTCGGCAATGATACGTAATATTGGTATTGTCATCATTTTCGCCTTGTTATTGCTATCCACCTTTATTATTAATAACACCATCAAGCTAGCGGTTAATGCGAGACGTCGGGAAATCAATATTATGAAATACGTAGGCGCAACCAATTGGTTTGTTAGATGGCCATTCTTCTTCGAGGGTACTTTACTTGGACTCTTGGGAAGTGTTATTGCATTAGCCATTGTCATGGTATTGTACCAATATGTATATGGTATAATGGCGAACCAATTCTATGCATTAATAGCTGCTTATATTGTCAGTCCGGTCGAAATTTTTAAAGACTTACTGTTAATCTTTGGGGTTATCGGTATGGGCATTGGGGCTTTGGGGAGCTTAATGTCTATGAGAAAATATTTGAACGTATAAGAGGGGGCGCTTTTCTTGAAAAAATGGATTTCAATTTCACTGAGCAT
>JBGSUZ010000317.1:0-2171 GCA_041753235.1 Acidaminobacteraceae bacterium | reverse complement strand
TTAGGGAGCAGTTGGAACCCTGTGTTGACTTAAAACAAAGTTCATTACAGGTTCAAATGAAATACAAAAGTATACAGACTAAGAAAGAGGGCATAACGTAATGAGAGAATTTACTTTGATTGGCAAAGATAATATAAGTCTATATGGTGTCTGCTGGGATGCGGTTACATCGCCTAAAGCAGTGATTCAACTGTCTCATGGCATGGCAGAACACATTTTAAGATACGACGGATTCGCTAAGTTCTTAAACGAACGGGGTTACATTGTTTATGGACACGATCATAGAGGTCACGGGCGTTCAGTGGTTTCAGAAGCAGACCTAGGTTACTTTAGTGACTCTGAAGGCTGGACAAAGCTTGTGGACGACTTGCATGAAATGACCAATTTAATTAAGAAAGAAAACGAAGGTCTGCCTGTGTTTATATTTGGTCATAGCATGGGTTCATTTGCCTTAAGACACTACTTAACACGTTATGGAGAAGCTATTGAAGGTGCTATTATCTGTGGTACAGGCGACAACCCGCTTTGGTTAAGCAAAGCCGCTCTGCAAATAGCTAAACTAGAGTGCAAAATGAAAAGCCCAAGACACAGATCACAGCTACTTACAAATTTATCTTTTGGCAGCTTTAACAAGCAATTTAAACCTAATAAAACTGAGTTCGATTGGTTGAATCGGGATGAAATAGAAGTTTATAAGTACATCGAAGATCCATTATGTGGTGTCGTGTTCACAAGCGGATTTTATAAGGACTTCCTAGGTGGCATCATTGAGCTTTCAAAAACGGCGAACATAGCCAAAATTCCAAAGAATAAACCCTATTTATTTATTTCAGGCGATTCAGACCCGCTTTCTGAGAAGGGCAAAGCTATTCAGAGAGTGGCAGACAGCTTTAAAGCCGTTCAAATCCAATCTGTTGAAATTAAATTATATCCTGAAGCGCGACATGAATTAACAAACGAAATTAATAAAGAAATCATTTATGAAGATATTGCCCATTGGATTGACGAAAAACTTGGGTTTGTTCACAAATAATTTACAATTAGCCTATTGAAGCCCTATTTGCACAGGCGTATAATTCTAGCATGTTGCAAGTAACTTACTAGTAGGAAACTACTAAGCGTAATTTTCTCAAAATAAATGAGGTGGCTTCAATGTTACAAAGCCTATGGGGTGGACTTGACATCGGTTCAACGACCGTCAAAATGGTCATTGTGGACGATCAGTTAAACATCATATTTTCCCAGTATTTACGTCACGGTGCAGAAATAAAAAAGACAGTTGAACAAGTTTTAAAAGAGGCGAAACAAAAAATAAAAGGCTCCGCAATTAAACTGCAAATTGCAGGTTCCGGCGGGTTATTGTTAGCAGAACAGCTAGATGTAACCTTTATTCAGGAAGTTATAGCAGGCACAAAAGCAGTGGAGAGACTTTTTCCTGAAACCGACGTGGCAATAGAACTTGGTGGAGAAGATGCAAAAATAACCTTCTTCAATACGCCTATGGAACAGAGAATGAATGGTGTTTGTGCCGGTGGTACGGGCGCTTTTATAGACCAAATGGCAATACTACTCAATACGGATGCGGCTGGATTAAACGAAATGGCGAAAGCACATAAAACGATTCATCCAATCGCGTCGCGTTGTGGGGTCTTTGCAAAAACAGATTTACAGCCTTTGCTTAACGAAGGCGTTCCAAAACAAGACTTAGCAGCGTCTATTTTCCAAGCGGTTGTTAACCAAACAATCAGTGGACTTGCTTGTGGTAAAGCAATCACAGGCAAAGTAGCATTTTTAGGAGGGCCATTATATTTTCTTTCAGAACTCAGAGAACGTTTTTATCAAACCTTGGGATTGAAAGAAGATGATATTGTTGCACCAGAATTTGCCCACTATATGGTGGCACTCGGTTGTGCCATTGAGGCGGCTAAGTTAGAACAAAGTATGACACTAGATGAACTCCTTAACCGATTAAGTGCGCTAGATGAAGTACATTTACTAGAAAGCGTAAATTTAAGACCTCTATTCGCGAATGAAAACGAATTTGAGGTCTTTTCGGCGCGCCATAAACAACATAAAGCTAAACGAAAAGACATACGTACCCATCAAGGCCCAATTTTTGTTGGTATAGACGCAGGCTCTACAACGACTAAACTTGTAGGTATAGACTCAGA
>JBGSUZ010000316.1:0-2222 GCA_041753235.1 Acidaminobacteraceae bacterium | reverse complement strand
AGCTGTCTAATGGTACATAAGCAAAAGAATTTTGACTAGTAGTTTATAACGCATTTACCCACTTATATTTAAATAAGTGAGTAAATGCGTTTTTATGTTAAAGGGTACTAAAGAATGGGCACACAAATCTCACATAGGTGCTGTTCAATCAGTTTGGTTGCATACCTTTCTAGGATTGGTTTAGTAGTGTCTATCTGCAAATTATTTATAGCTAAAGTCGGAAAAAGTTCCGTCCATGCCAGTTGAACGGCTTCAGCGGTATGGGCGACTTCAAAGACTGCATATTGTCCTTCGAATGTGCTACCGTGGTTAATTTCACCTGCGAATAAGTGGGGTTGAGGGCTTTGAAGCACTAAACAGGTGTCATAACGGCAGTCTTCTGGGTTTGTCACTAAAGGGTTGTCCTGAGCAATGCCAAGTATTATTGAGTTTTGGTCTAGTAAGTGATGCGTTGCTGCCCAAGTTTTCAGTGTATCCATCGTCTGAATGTTTTCAGCACCATAGGGACCTGTCCGACGGATGTAAGCGAGGTCATATGCAGGAATAGTTTCAATGTTCATTTTCATTATTTTTCTTCCTTTCAAAGTTGTTTGACCGGTCTGAAACCAAGTTAACATGTTATAAAATGAAAAACAAACTAATTTTTAAAAGTAAGTTTCAACCGATGTTGAAACAATTAGCTCTAAGCTCAGTAAATCGATAGAGGCAATAGCCAAACAGAACAATAAAAATTTTGGCATTCAGAAACTGAATTGCTGTGATTTGGGTAAGGGACAGGCAAAGGCAAAGGATAAGGAAACTAAGAAGAAATAGCATAAGAAAATAAGTTGTTAAAGCTGTAACGTTTTTTGAATATTGGGATGACTTAGTAATATAAATAACGTAAAATGGAAAATGTATTGGAATGGACATTATTACATTTAAAAGCGAATTTCAGAGTATATCATTTCACTATTTGCCTAAGGTAGTTGGATAAGTTATTTTTCTATAACTTTATTGGAGGTAGTATGAATCTTAAAGATTATATGATTGAACAGGAGAAAAAGGAATTACATGAAAAGGCAAAAAAAAGTTGTGAGGCTAAAAGATGGAAAATTGATGAGATTGATATGTTCAGAACAGAATATCAAAGAGATATTGGAAGAATTCTCTTTTCAGATGCATTTCGCAGGTTGAGAATGAAAACACAAGTATTTGTAGCATCTGGATTAGATCAACATAATCGCACAAGAATGACACATTCATTAGAAGTAAGTCAATTTGCAAAGACAATAGGTAAAGCGTTGAAATTGAATGTAGATTTAATTGAAGCAATTGCTTTAGGCCATGATTTAGGGCATACACCCTATGGTCATGCAGGCGAAAAGGCTTTGAATGATTGTATGAAAAATAGTGGTAAGGGTTCATTCAATCATAATGCTCAGAGTGTCTGGATTTTGCGTAGAACATTGATTGGGAGAAAAGACATTAATGGAGAGTACTACCCTGGATTTAATTTAACATTTGATGTCGTAGAGGGCATTTGGAAGCATACAGATATTGAACCATCAATTAATGAATTTGATGATTTAAAAATGTTAAGACCAACTGATCAAAAGGGATTTTTGGAAGCTCAAATTGTTAACCTGTCGGATGGCATAGCATATATTAGACATGATATTGAGGATGCTGTTAGAGAAAATATAATCACTTATGAAGACTATAAAACTGAAGTTTGGGATAAGTATTTTGACATGGAATTTAATACTCATACTTGGAACTATGGATTTATACATGATTTGATTAGTAATAATGTAACTTTAGAACAAATAGAGTTTTCAGAACATTTTAAGGAAGCTTTTAAAGCAACCAAAAAGTTTATATACAACAATGTTATTTTGAGTGAGCAAGTTAAGGCGTCTGATGATATGGGGTATGAGAAAACAACCACAATATTTAATTATTGTGTAAAAAACCCACAATATTTATTAAGTAAGTATGGCGATGTTAACGCTTATAAAATACAAAATTATGGAATTGAACGTGCTGCAGTGGATTTCATCCAGTGGTGTGGTGATGAATTAGCTAACGAAGTATATAATTCAGTAAAGGGAAAATAGACAAGTCTGGGAGTTATCACTCATTTGTGCAATATTATTAGCTTGTATAGCCATTAATATTATTAAATAAAAGGAGGACCTAATACATGTCCCTACTCGGAAATTTACTCTGGTTACTATTCG
>JBGSUZ010000315.1:0-3057 GCA_041753235.1 Acidaminobacteraceae bacterium | reverse complement strand
CGCAAGACCGATGAAAGTCGTTGCCGCTACTGTTGGTGAAGACGAGCACTCCGTAGGTCTTCGTGAAGTTATCGATATCAAGCACGGCGGTATCGAGAAGTGGGGCATCGAGGTAGAATACCTTGGTACTTCTGTACCTGTTGAAAAATTAGTAGACGCTGCTATCGAAATGAAAGCGGATTGTATTCTTGCTTCTACAATCATCTCTCACGATGACATCCACTACAAAAACATGAAGAAACTTCATGAATATGCCATTGAAAAAGGCGTTAGAGACAAAATTGTTATCTGTGCTGGTGGCACTCAGGTTACACCTGAGATTGCTAGAAAAAATGGCATGGACGAAGGTTTCGGCAGAGGTACTAAGGGTGTTAACGTTGCTACTGCAATGGTTAAATCTAGAAAAGAAATTCTTGGCTAATTGGTTAGTTCGTTCGATGAGCACCTGATTCGTTGCGTGCGAAATCATGAAGGAGGAAGGTTGCTTATGAAATTTGATGTACTCGTTGCAGAAATTGGCAGTACGACCACGGTCGTCAACGCCTTTAGTAATATGGCCTCCGACCCTGTCTTTGTTGGACAGGGTCAGGCGCCTACCAGTGTGGTAGAAGGGGATGTTAGAATTGGCCTAAATGGCGCTATTGCAGACTTGTCGAAAAGTCTTGGCGCCGATAGTGTCACTTATGACGAACTTTTAGCAACAAGCTCAGCTGCGGGCGGTCTGAAAATGACCGTCCATGGTTTGGTATACGACATGACAGCAAAAGCTGCCAAGGAAGCGGCTCTTGGCGCTGGCGCGAATATCCATATGGTGACGGCTGGCAAAATGAGACGTTCGGACATCAAGCATTTACTGGAAATCAAGCCTAACATTGTCCTCATTGCAGGAGGCGTAGACTACGGCGAAAGTGATACCGCGCTTTACAATGCTGAAATCATTGCGAAACTTGATATAGAAGTGCCTGTCATTTATGCTGGAAACATTGTCAATCATGACGATGTGATCGACATTTTTGAGGAAGCTGGTAAAAAGCATCTGCTTTACATTGTAGACAACGTCTACCCGAAAATTGACGTCCTCAATGTAGAACCTACCCGCAAAGTTATACAAGACGTTTTCGAAGAACACATAGTCCACGCGCCGGGCATGACCCACGTGCGTGACTTAGTCAACGGTCCTATTATTCCAACGCCAGGCGCGGTCATGGAAGCCTCAAAGCTTCTCAAAGAAGAACTAGGCGACTTGATGACCATTGATGTTGGTGGGGCTACGACTGACATACACTCCGTCACAGACGGTTCAGAAGAAATCAATCGAATTTTAATAAACCCAGAACCTGTGGCAAAACGCACCGTTGAAGGAGACCTTGGCGTCTATGTCAACATGCGAAATATTGTCGAGATCATCGGTCTAGAAAAATTGACTCAAGACTTAGAACTTAGCGAAGAACAAATGCATAAGCTGATTGAGGAACATGTTCCGATACCGTTTACAGACCTTCAGCTTAAATTTGTGGAACGCATGACTAGGGAAGCAGTCATCATTTCAACCGACCGACATGCCGGCGGGTTTAGAGACCTGTTTGGTGGATCTGGCAAAAAGACGATGGCAGAGGGCAAAGACCTAACGAGCGTTAAATACATCGTTGGAACTGGCGGGGCACTGACCAGACTTCCGAATAGAGTCGCTATTATGAAGTCCATCGCCTATAGCAATAGGGGCCACAAGCTTCTGCCAAATACTGAAGCGCAAATTTTAGTAGATAACGATTATATTATGGCTTCACTTGGTGTGCTCTCTAAGGAATACCCTGAGGCTGCCTTAAAGTTAATGAAAAAAAGTCTCAAGATCGATTAAGGGAGGCATTACATGTATCCAGCATTGGTGACAGACTTAAACAAGCTAAAACATAACGCTAAATTCCTAAAAGATAAATGTCAGGCACATGGCATTGACATTATGGCTGTAACGAAAGTATTTTGTGGTGAGCCAACACTAGCCGCAGCTTTAGTTGAGGCTGGTGTTACAAAATTAGCGGATTCTCGCGTGGCAAACTTAGCACGTGTCAAAGACCTGCCTGTAGAAAAAGTACTGCTCAGACTCCCTATGATTTCAGAAGCAGCTGAAGTCGTTAAATATGCAGACATGAGTTTAAACTCAGAACTCGCTACTTTGAATGCGCTTTCTACAGCAGCTAAAGCTCAAAATAAAACTCATAAAGTTATCTTAATGGTTGATTTGGGAGACCTCCGTGAAGGGGAAGTACCAGAAAAACTAATGAGTTTTACCGAAGCCGCTTTAAAGCTCGAAAACATTGAAATATCTGGACTTGGTGTGAATTTGACCTGCTACGGCGGTGTTATGCCCGATGCAGACAATCTAGGTCAGTTGGTTGAACATGCAAAAGCGATTGAAGCCACACTTGGCATCAAACTCGAGTGGATTTCTGGTGGTAATTCTAGCAGTCTTTACCTCTTAGATAAAGGTGAAATGCCGGAAGCAGTCAATTTACTGCGCCTTGGTGAAGCCATTGTCCTTGGTAGAGAAACTGCGTTTGGCGACGTGATTGAAGGGACTTTCACTGACGTTTTCACACTAGAAGCAGAAATTATTGAGCTTAAAGAGAAAGACTCTATGCCAAAAGGTACGATTGGCATGGACGCTTTTGGTAACCACCCAACTTTCGAAGACAAGGGTCGCATGCTTCGCGCTATTCTTGCCATTGGTAAACAGGATGTAAATCCGTCGGCGTTAATCCCCCACGATGAACGCATAGAAGTGATTGGCGCAAGTAGCGATCACTTAATTATGGACTTCACAAAAGCCAATGGTAATTATAAGGTTGGAGATATTGTGAAATTTAATGTCGAATATGGCGCACTCTTGAACCTCTGGACGTCTCATTATATTCACAAACGCAATGTATAGATAAAAAAACATCTATTTGGCGGCAAAGTCCTATTGACATTGCCGCCAAACTTGTTAAAATATGATTTAAGAACTTTTGAAGTTCGTCCAATAATTAAATATCTCTTATCAAGAGTGACTGAGGGACT
>JBGSUZ010000314.1:0-4769 GCA_041753235.1 Acidaminobacteraceae bacterium | reverse complement strand
AGTGGGGACTTATCCCATCATTTACTGAATACAGCTAATTACAAATTCCAGCCTGAAGGACCCGCTTTTGATAAAGCAACGATCGACCATCTTTCAAAACAGAATTATATAGATTTTATGACTTTACCACGCAAATGGGTAGCGGCAGCTGGAGAATGTGGGAAAAAGTCATTAGAGATACTGCTTGGCAGTCTCGATCAATTAAACCATCAAACAACCATCAAAAGTTATGAAGGTCCATTTGGTGTTGGTTATGGGGTTGTTGCCTTTACACAGCTAGAAGTCGGCAAAGAAAGCTTGATGCCAAGCTTGCATGAAACAATTAAGAAAAATCAAGTCCTAAGAAGAAGCCAAGAGGATAGCTATATACGTTTAGCCCGTCAAACCATAGAGCATTTTACGAAAACAGGTGAACGTTTGAATATTCCTGAGTTTGCGCAAACGGAAGAACTTCTAGGAAAGAGTCAGGGTGTTTTCGTTTCTATTAAGGATGCAGGTGGTTTAAGAGGTTGCATGGGCATTACGGTAGGGTTAGAAATCAATCTTGCTAGTGAAATAATTAGTTATGCCATTAGAGCCTGCAGCGAAGACCCAAGATTCCCTGCAGTGGAAGTAGATGAATTAGAAGGGCTTAATATTTCCGTGGATGTATTATCCCCATCAGAGCGTGTAAGTCACTTAGATCAGCTAAATCCTAAACATTATGGCGTTATCGTAAGCCATGACTATAAAAGAGGGCTACTACTTCCTAATTTGGAGGGGGTAGACACCGTAGAAGAACAGCTTCGAATTGCCCTCAACAAGGCTGGACTCAAGGCGGACGAGCCTTATGAGATTGAGCGATTTACTGTGGAAAGACACGAAGTTTAAGTGGATTTCCCGTGGATGTTAAGATATTAACACTGTGCATAAGCTGTGGACTATGTGGATAACTTTTCAAAACGTTCAAATTTAGGGCCTCTTTATCCCGAAGTTATCAACAAAAGGATGTGATTAGTTGGAATTAGATATCAAGATTTATAAACGTGTTCTTACCCTACTATTAGGAATCAGCCTATTTCTTTTTGGGTTTACAAATCTATTAGTAGGATTTACAAGCCCAAGAGCGTTAAGCGATCAGGAAATTATTCAACGCGCAAAAGCCTTAGGGTTAGTAGAAATGAAGGACGTTTATAAAGATAGCTTGGACAAAGACGAAGAAAAAAAAGAAGAAGCCCCAAAAGACAACCAGAAATAAGACAAAGGAGGCAACCTTATGGAAAAGACACTCGTACTCATCAAGCCAGATGCCGTTAGAAAAAAATTGATAGGCACGTTGATACAAGTCTATGAAGCTCATGGCCTTGCTATTAGTGATATGTATATGACTCAGCCAAGTCAGGAACTCTTAGAAAACCACTATGCTGAGCATCAGGGACAGCCATTCTTTGAATCACTGCTGGACTTTATGAAATCAGGTGTCGTGGTCGTCATCGCATTAGAAGGCGAAAACGCGGTTGAAGTAGTCAGAGAGATTCACGGCGCAACCAATCCAGCAAAGGCGCGCCCATGCACCATGAGGTATCTCTATGGCACCAATGTACAACAAAATGCAGTCCATGGCTCGGCTAACGTCGAAGATGCCAAACGAGAGCTTGCTATATGGTTTCCAACACAGGAAGGAATAACAGATTGTGATTAGATTAAATCAAGTAAAAATGCCACTCAAACATGAACGAGAAGCAATAGAAACGCAAATCCTTAAACAACTTCGTATCAAGCCAGCGGAACTCAAAAACTGGCAAATACGCAAAGAATCACTAGATGCACGCAAAGAACCACCCGTCATCGTCTATACCATCGACTGTGAAGTCACCGGAGAATCCAAACTACTAAGCAAGAATAAAAGCCTTCAACCATCGCCAAATGAAAGTTATATCCTGCCAGTCACCGCCAGTGGTGCGCCAACTCTTGAACATCGCCCAGTCGTTATAGGCTTTGGTCCGGCAGGCATGTTTGCCGCATGGTTATTGACAGAAATGGGTTACAAGCCACTTGTTTTAGAACGCGGCGCAGACGTAGACCAGCGCAGTGAGGACGTTCAAAGCTATTGGCAAGGCGGGCCACTGAAGCCAGAAAGTAACATCCAGTTTGGCGAAGGGGGCGCAGGTACTTTTTCCGATGGCAAGCTGACCACTCGTATCAAAGACCTCAGAGCCAAGAGTGTGTTAGAACTTTTAGCCGCCCATGGTGCGCCTGAAGAAATCCAGTATCGCAATAAACCCCATATAGGGACAGACCTATTAAAGCCAACCGTAAAGCAATTTAGGGAAAAGCTCATCAGCAAAGGTGCAGAAATTCGTTTTAATACAAAAGTAGAGGAGCTATGCTTTAAAAATGAACAATTGGAAGCCCTCCTTCTAGCCGATGGCACCCGTATCCCAGCAGAGACAGCAGTCCTAGCAATTGGGCACAGCGCAAGAGATACCTTTGAAATGCTAGATAAAGCCAAAGTTGCCATGACGCAAAAGCCATTTGCCATTGGTGTCAGGATAGAACATCCACAGAGCCTCATAGACACCACTCAATACGGTAATCATGAAACTGAGTTATCAGAGCGTTTTGGCGCTGCAGAGTATCACCTCAGTACAGAAGCAGAAAATGGACGCAGCGTTTACACCTTCTGCATGTGCCCAGGCGGGTTCGTCGTAGGTGCAGCCTCTGAGCCAGACACAATCGTAACCAACGGCATGAGTGAACACGCTAGAAATCAGCCAAATGCCAATAGTGCGCTACTCGTCGGTATTACGCCAGAAGATTTCCCAAGTGACAGAGCCCTTGCCGGCATGGACCTTCAACGCGCTATCGAGAAAAAAGCGTTTGAGTTAGGTCAATCTAGTCATAAAGCACCGGTTATGACAGTTGGTGCTTTTTTAGATAATACACAGCCAAATCAAATAGGTAGTGTTCAACCAAGCTATACACCGGGTTACGTTTTAGCAGACCTTGCCGAAGGCCTGCCAGCTCCGCTTATAGAAGCCATGCGCGACGCCCTGCCAAAGCTTGATCGAAAGTTAAAAGGCTTTGCCATGGCAGACGCCATCATGACAGGTTTTGAAACCAGAACCTCATCACCCGTGCGCATCGTCAGAGATCAAACAACCTTAGAGAGCGCCAGCCATCAGGGCCTCTATCCATGTGGAGAAGGTGCTGGTTATGCAGGAGGCATTATGTCCTCAGCATGCGACGGTCTAAGAGTTGCAGAAAAGATTATAGAACGCTGGGCACCATCAAAATAACAAACCCATTTAACAACAAAAAACCAAAAAAGCCGAGTTGCCTCGGCTTTTTTGGTTTGGGTAAATATATAATGAGTATAGAAGACAACGGATTGAGTTACAAACCTTAGAGTTTATACTTTGTAATCTCTTCACAATAGTCACAAATGTACTCCGCAGAGCCATTGCTATCGTATAGCTTGAAGTGTGTTTCTGCATAAGAATCAGAATTCGTAATACATCTGACGTTGGTGCAGGCGAACAGGCCGCGTACTTCTGTAGGAATCTGAGCTGTTTTCTTTTCGCAGACTTTGCCTTCGCGAATAATGCTGACCGTAATATTTTTATCGATTAAGCCAAGTAGGTTTAAGTCAATCTCGAAAACGTTTTCGAGTTTGATGATATCCTTTTTACCAAGCGCCTTACTCTCAACATTCATGAGAAGTACAGAAGGCTCAGTTGTTTTGTGGCTCATCAGTTTATTAAACAATTTGATGCCGTTACCAGCTTTAATATGATCGATAACAATCCCGTTTTGAATACCTCTAACCTCTAGCATAAGGACCCACCTCCAACAAGTTGCAAATCAACGCCATTCTCACATAAACGCCCATTTCCGATTGCTCGAAATACTTGGCACGTGGATCGTCATCGACATCATAAGCGATCTCGTTGACCCTAGGGAGCGGGTGAAGAACAATCATATCTGGTTTTGCAGGGGCTAACTTATCCCGAGTGAGGATAAAAGCGTTCTTGAGTCGGATGTAATCCTCTTCGTTGAAGAAACGCTCCTTTTGGATTCTCGTCATATAGAGTACATCCACATCGTGAATAATCTCTTCAAGTGTTCTCACTTCAATCAATTTAACACCGCTCTTTTCAAGGATGCGTTTGAGAGAAGAAGGGAGAGCAAGTTCTTCAGGAGAAACCAAGTAAAATTCTTTGTTGCCAAATCTCGCTAAAGTTCTAATTAGCGAGTGAACTGTTCTGCCAAACTTAAGGTCGCCGCAGAAAGCAATTTTATGCCCTTCTAAAGTACCTTTGAAACGCTTGATTGTAATGAGGTCAGTTAGCGTTTGCGTCGGATGTTGATGACCGCCATCGCCGCCGTTGATGATAGGCTTGTCAGTAAAGCGCGTTGAAAGCTTAGGAGCGCCTTCCTTAGGATGTCTCATAACAATGATATCGCTGTAGTAACCGCACACCTTAATCGTATCCGCAAGAGATTCGCCCTTGGAAGTTGAACTGGTGCTGGCATCGCTGAAGCCTAAAACGCTTCCGCCTAAACGCATCATTGCTGAATCGAAGCTGAGCTTGGTTCTTGTGCTAGGCTCGAAAAAGAGAGAAGCCATAATCTTACCATCACAAACTTTTTGGAATGGTTTTGGATCCTCATAGATTTGAAGACCCGTGTCCACTAGGGAAACAATTTCCTCAATGGTAAAATCTTCTGGTTCAATCAAATGTCTGACTGAGTTTTGCATATGGAGTTCCTCCTTCTTGATATCGCAG
>JBGSUZ010000313.1:0-6790 GCA_041753235.1 Acidaminobacteraceae bacterium | reverse complement strand
ACTCCTTCGTTTCTTTACATGGAGTCCACAAATAAGCATGGTGCGTGATTTTTCATTCGACCTAACGAATTGGATCATCATTTTAGGAAGTATTGGACTCACTTTATTGGCATTTTATGAGGCTTATCAAGGTAGCCGTAGAGCCATTATATTGTCTATTGGGCTTTCTATATGTCTCTTTACCTTTTTTATTAGTCAAACGACTCCTTTACTCATTTCACACTGGGGTGTCATAGCAATGGCAACTGCGATTGCGCTGATACTAACATTGAGCTTCAATAACGCCCAGAGAAATTCACGCCGCTACACCGCTGAACTCAAGTCAAAAAATGACGAAATGGAATTGCTGAATTTAGAACTTGAATATGCACAAACAGAACTCTTGCTACGCCTTGGCAGTACGGTTGACATGCGGTCCCATGAAACGAGTCTTCATGTACAAAGAGTAGCAGAGTACACGCGTTTAATTGCTTCCAAACTTGGCCTCTCACCAACCGAAACAGACATCCTATCCAAAGCCTCCACACTGCACGACGTGGGCAAGGTAGGCATACCTGACGCCATACTGCACCTACCGGGGAAGCTAACACCAGAACAGTATGAAGCGATGAAGAAGCATGCCAGAATGGGCTTCGAAATGTTGAATGGTTCAGTGGTACAAGTATTAGATGAAGCCGCCATTATAGCACTAACCCATCATGAGAGATATGATGGAAAAGGTTATCCAGAGGGGCTAAAAGGGGAAGATATTCCTGTTCAAGGTTTAATCGTATCCGCTGCAGATGTAATGGATGCACTATTGTCTCAACGCGTCTATAAAAAAGCGTGGTCACTAGATGAAGTGTTTGAGTATTTTAGAACTGAAGCTGGCAATCACTTTGCACCGGAAATTGCGAAAATTATTATTGACTCCCGCGAGGAACTAGAGGCTATTATTCGCTCAATGCCTTACGAGAATGAAACTAATAACGAAAATATATAGTTTTTCAAGCCGTTGAGATATCAAATTTTATTAATGTTATACAATAATATTTATGACGTATAAATTTTTCATTATTTGACTTGACGCTTACTCACCGCCTGTTTACAATTAGAAGAGATTGTAAGAATTTTTCGACAATAAAGAAAAATTTGCGAATTCAACTAATGTGAAGGCGGTTTTTTTATGAAGCATGACTTAATTAGAACAGATCTAGAAATGTGTGTTGGATGTAACGCTTGTGTTCAAGCTTGTCCTCTCCTGTATGCGAATAAAATTGAGCTCAATAGTGAGGGTGAAATAAAGACATCTGTTATCCGCGAAAATTGCATAGCATGTGGTGAGTGCATTAAGGCGTGCCATCATGGTGCTAGGTCATATAATGACGACTCAGAAGCTTTTTTAAAGGCACTTTCAGCCGGTCAAGTTGAAGCTGTTGTCGTTGCACCTGCGTTCCTGTTAAATTACCCAGCTTTATATAAGAAGGTTTTTGGGTGGCTAAGGGCTAAGGGCGTCAAATATATTTGGGATGTTAGTTTTGGAGCTGACATAACAACGGTATTGTACGTAAAGGCCATTAAAGAGATGGGCCTTAGCGCTGTGATTGCTCAGCCATGTAGAACAATCGTAGCTTCAATTGAGAGATATTACCCAAAACTATTACCGCTACTCTCTCCTGTAGGAAGTCCAATGCACTGTACTGCAGTCTATATGAAAAAAGAGAAAGGCATTAATCGTATTTGGGGCATATCACCGTGTATTTCTAAATCTGACGAATTTGCAGCGCATAAGGCACTTGAGGGCAATGTGACCTTTAAGGCGCTTATGGAGGCTTATAGAGCAGATCCCAAAAATTCATCATACACAGCGGTCGAGTTTGACTCACCTGAGTCGCTTGTGGGATTTTGGTACCCAACACCAGGGGGACTTAAAGAGTCGGTTGAGCAGGTTTTTGGAAAGGGATATCATGTTAAACGTATTGAGGGCGCTCAAGTGACTCAGGCTTATTTAACTGAAATAAATCATAAACCACAAAACTTACCGCTCTTGATAGACATACTGAATTGTACAGAAGGGTGTGCAGTAGGTACTGGTACAGAATATTTAGGTAAGTCTATGGGGAGTCTGCCAAGTCCAGATGAAATGGATCATCAATTGTATCAAAAAACGGAAACACTAATGAAATCTGGTGGCATGCCACTTCGAAAGAAAACACCAAAGCAGATTGTAAAGACCTTATATAAAAAACTGGCACTTGAAGATTACTGTGTTCGCTATGAAGATTGTTCAGGCTCTTATTACGAAACGATTAATGATGCCACCCGTAGAAAAGAAGAAGGGTTCAAGGCACTTCTGAAGCATACAGAATATGAGAAGAACTTTGACTGTCCAGCATGTGGGTTTAAGACCTGTGATGCTGCAGCGGTAGGGATTGTCGCGAATTGTAATATACCAGAAAGCTGTCGCGAGTATGCAAGGTCTATCGCAAAAGTTGAGCACGATCAAGCGATAGAGTCTAAGCATAGGGCCGAAGCACTAGCAGAGCGTAGCGTGGTAATTGCAAATGAATTAAAAGAGTTTGCAATCAACCTTAAAGATAAAGTTGGCAATATAGACATTGTATTGATGGAGATTTCTAAAGCAACCGATAGCAATACGGCAGATGTTTCAGGCATAACGGAGACGATGTCAGAAGTCGGTGGACTTTCAGATCAAGTTATGGGCTGCCTTGAGGATATTTCAACGAGTTTTGATCGTTATTCTCAAATGGGTGCATCTGTTATAAGCATAGCAGATCAGACTAATTTACTTGCGTTAAATGCAGCTATAGAAGCCGCCAGAGCTGGTGAAGCGGGTAGGGGCTTTGCGGTCGTTTCAGAAGAAATACGAAAATTGGCAGATCAGTCCAAAGAAGTCGTTGAAGAAACGAATCAAAACTATGAGAGTGTTAAGTCAGCGCTGGTTGTTAGTCGCCAATTGATCGAGTCACTAAACAAAGCTATCCATTTGGTACTTACAAATGTTCAAAATGTTTTGGCTGCTTCTGAAGAAACAAATGCTTCCACAGAGGAACTCGCTGCAACTATTCAACAAATTGTAAGCGAAACTGAATCTATAGAATGTGATTTAGAAACGAATTAAACTAACGAAGCAGCTTCGCGTATTCACTCAAAGTCATACCCGTCTGTTTTTTGAACACTCGGCTGAAATAGTGTATGGAGTGAAACCCTAGTTGCCCTGCAAGTTCGGAAAAGTTTTGTTGTCCTTCGCGTATACTGAGCTTTGCTTGTTCTACTCTAAGTTGCTGAACCAATGCAATAGCACCACATTGATGGCGGGCATGCACTAAGCGCTCAATACTTGCAGTAGAGAGCATAGTTTGTTCCGATAAATCTTTTAGTGTAATGCGCTGTGTTAAATGTAAATGGATATAATCAATAATGCGTTCAAAGTTTTGATTTTCAGTAGTTCGCTGAAATGCATTTTGTGGGAGTACAGGTGTCGGCTCTAGTTTAAATCTAATCATATGAATCAAAAGCGATTCAAGGGCATTGCGAAGTAGTTGTTCACAGCCTGGAATCGCTTTTTTCTTTTTAGTTAGGCGTTTTAAATCTGGATCGCTTAAATCTGAGTTGTAGGATTCATGTGCTTCTTTAAGAATTAGACTTAGCCACTGCTGACCAGTTTGATTCAAGTCTGCTGACAATTTTTCTAAATGCACTAGTAAAGGGCCTTTTGCTTTAAATGCAATGACGATTAAATTCGGGGCCTTATTGCCATAGGCCTTCACGGTGTGCCATTCGTTAGGTTTATGAAAAATAATTTGGCCTTGTTCAAGCAAATAAGGCGTTTCATCGGCGTAGACTTCTACCATACCTTTGTCCACGTATAACAGTTCCCAGAAATCATGGGATTCGCCAGAGAACTGAAAGTCTTTACTGTACTCAAAATAATGTACGGTTACAATATGGGTGACCTGAACAGATAGCTTGATGGGAGTAAGATAGTACATAAGCCCTCCATAAAAAAATAATAGTATTATAAACGGTTTGATTAAATAGTACAAATACTTGATCCGATTGTATAAATATTTTACATCAGCTTTTTAGTAAAATGAAGCTTAAAGTGTGCAGTTTATGCGTACGAGATATTATTATGCAGGAGGACGGGCATGACAGCACCTATGATAGTTGTATTGGCTGCAGGATTAGGCAGTCGCTATGGTGGCATTAAACAAATGGCTCCAGTTGGAGCACGTGGTGAGTGGCTTTTGGACTTCTCTCTCTACGATGCATGGCAAGCGGGCTTTAGGAAGGTATTATTTATTATAAGACCAGAGTTGCAAAGTAGTTTTGAAGAGACAATTGGTGCACGGCTAGCACCCTATTTTGATGTTACTTATGTAGGTCAGACCATTGAACATGATACTCTGATGCCTATAGATTTATCTAAGCGCAACAAACCTTTAGGAACGGCTCATGCACTGCTTTGTGCAAAGTATGAAATTAGTGGGCCGTTTGTTGTCATTAATGCAGATGACTATTATGGACCGGAGGCCTATGAACTTCTTTATCAGAAATTAATGCATTTAAGTGAGGCTTCCGAAGCTGCAATGGTAGCGTTTTCGCTAAAAGATACCTTATCTAAATACGGTACAGTTGCCCGAGGCCTGTGCAAAACTAATGAGGAAAATAGGCTGATTAGCGTATCGGAAAGAAACGGACTTGTTCGCTGTAACGATGTTATTATGGATGAGTTTGGTACTGAAATGATTCCAGATGCCCGTGTTTCTATGAATATATGGGGGCTCCAGCCAAGTTGCTTTGAACTCATAGAAAAAGAGTTTGAAAACTTCAAAAAAACACTATTAAAAAGTAACCCCTTGTTAGCAGAATTCTATTTACCAACGTGTCTAAATGCAGGATTAGTGGATAAAACTATTAACATTGAGGTGTTAAGCACAACGGGTCAATGGCTTGGTATGACCTATCTGGAAGACCATGAATCAGCTGCTCAAAGGTTACGAAAGTTACAGCGAGAAGGAATTTATCCACAAGAATTATGGCAGGTTAACACGGGCTTTGAACCAATTTTAGACGCTTATTCAGCTATAAAACAAGTTGAATCTGTAGAACCCATTACACGTGGGCACATAAATTCTACTTACAAAGTACAGGCTAAAACGGCACTAGATGAAGCGAACTTCGTTCTTCAAAAAATTAATACCCAGGTATTTACGAACCCAGTGGGGTTGATGACCAATATTGAATCCGTTACAAAATATATGGCAGACCTTGGTGTAAGGACCTTAGAACTTATGGAAACCAGTTGTGACAGTGCTTATTTTATAGACAAAGCAGGTCAGTATTGGCGTCTATACAAATATGTTGAGAATAGTGTAGTTCCAAGTGAGCAAGCGGATTTGGAAGAATTGTTTGCTGCGGGAGAGGCCTTTGGCCATTTTCAATATGCACTACGGGACTTTCCTGTCCATACACTAGACGTGGTTATCCCTAATTTCCATCATACCCCTAAGCGATTTTTACAGCTGAGTCAAGCCATTACTGAAAATCCATTTGGACGAGCCCAGTGGGCGTATGAAGAAATAGCTTTTGCAACTAGTTTAGAACCAGAGTTGGATCGAATTATCAAGCAACTGGATGCGGGCACAATACCGCTTCGAGTGACCCATAATGACACGAAGGTCAATAACGTACTTCTTTCAGCAAATAGCGGAAAAGGCTTATGCGTTATTGACTTAGACACGGTCATGCCGGGGAGCTTGCTATATGATTATGGTGACGGTATACGTTCCTCTGTTACTGGTGTGGCAGAAGATGAAGAAAATTTAGATCTAATTCAAGTAGATTTTCATCGATTTGAAGCTTTTACAGCAGGTTTTTTAAACGGTTTAGAAGGGATGTTAACACCTGTGGAGGCTGAGCAGCTTCTATGGGGCGCTATATTGATGAGCTATGAATGTGGTATGCGATTCCTGACAGACTATCTAATGGGCGATGTTTATTTCAAAGTGAAGAAAACAGAACATAATTTACTGCGTGCTAAAGCGCAGTTGAAGTTAGCCAAAGAGCTAATGACATATCAAGAAGAACTGGAGCAGATTATTAACAGGTGTTTAATACGGGGAGGTGCGATTAAATGAATTCATTGACAACCGTTGCAGTCATTGGAGCAGGTGACAGAGGAAAAGACCGCTATGGTGCGTATATTAAGGAGAGGCCTGAGCAGATAAAATTAGTGGCAGCAGCTGAGCCGAACCCAGTTAAAAGAGCAGAAATTGGGTTGGCACATGGTATTTCAACGGAGAACCTATATGAGAGCTGGGAACAGCTACTAGAACGTGATAAATTTTGCGATGGTATTTTGATAACGACTTCTGACGACCTTCATTATGAACCGGTCAAATTGGCACTCGACAAGGGGTATCATGTCCTACTGGAAAAACCGATGTCTAATCGACTTGAAGAAGTCTTGGCAATAGGAGATGCTGCTCAAAATGCTAAAGGAGAAATACTAGTATGCCATGTTTTGAGGTATACACCTTTTTACAGTACCATCAAGGCTATTTTAGACAGTGGCGAGATTGGAGAACTGCTTAGCATACAACATAATGAAAATATTGGCTATTATCATTTTGCTCATAGCTTTGTTAGAGGTAATTGGAGAAATACAGCTTTAAGCAGTCCTTTGGTGTTCCAGCGATTTGGATAGCGGAGTTCCATTAGGGTAAAGAGGTTGAAGGGCACATCGTCTGCATGGTGGGCCAGCATCCGGCGGAGATCCCACTTG
>JBGSUZ010000312.1:0-4709 GCA_041753235.1 Acidaminobacteraceae bacterium | reverse complement strand
GTTGATTTTTCTACTAACACTAATGTTGTTATTGACATTTAACCCGCCATTAATGCTTTTGTTGATGCTGCTAAAGCTGGAAGCTAACTCATTGGCAAAAAATTCAATAACTTCATCACCCTCAGTTTGTTCCTTATTGTGTGCCATAAAAGAATCTAAGTCTTCATCTGAAATACGCCACTGTTTCCCAACCTTACTAGCTCTGAGCTTGCGCTCTGCAATAAAATTTCTTATTGTTTTGTGGTGCATATCTAGAATTTCTGCAACCTGATTGATCGTATAAAATTTATCTTCCATAGTCAGTTTATCCTTTCATGAAATCTGTACTTTGAAATTCTAATAAACTTTTTTACTTTTGTCAACAAAATACTACACTTTATTGTACTTTATTGCGTCTTGTTGCTATTTGTTTCGTATTTATAAGTGCAATTATCCTAATTCTTCTAAAAAAAGAAGGACTCCAGCATATAGCCAAAGTCCTCAAGTTTTCTTGTTCTACTCATTAAACTGTCATATCATAAACATCTAAATCCTTAAGTTCAACACACGTCAACAAAGCTGTCATCAAATGCTCAAAGGTATCCATATTGGTCAGGCATATGCCTCTGCTTTCAACCGCAACCCTTCTTGTCTGTTTTTGAACTTTACAGTCTTCCTGATAACTATCAAACAGACTAACCACGATCGTCAGCTCACCCTTACGAATTAAGGCTTCTACCTCATTGTTGCTACTGTACTTAAAATGTTTAGCTATTTTTGAAGTGGCAACTTTAGAATTGTGACAGGTCAAAAACTGTAAGCCTGTCAGATCTTTTTTACTGGCTTCAAACCATTTTTCTAATGCGCCAAGGTGTTTTTCCGAACAATCTATATACACTTGTTTTGCCAAATGAAACTCTGGAAAAAGTGCCAAAAAACCTTTGTAAAGTGCCTGCTCTAACGTGACAGCTACACTGAGCAGCTCCCCAGTTGACTTCATTTCGGGCCCTAGGCGTACGTCTACATTTGGAATTTTACCATGAGAAAATACTGGCATTTTCAAAAATGTTTTAGCAGATTCACGGTACAATCCAGTTCCATAGGTTGAATCTTTCAACTTGCTACCGAGCATGGCGCCAACGGCTAATTTCATGAGGGGTACACCAGTCACCTTACTTATAAACGGAACCGTTCTTGAAGACCGTGGGTTTACCTCAATCACGTAAACTTTGCCTTCACTAATCACATATTGAATATTGAAAAGCCCCTTAATCCCCATGGTCAGTGCAAGTGTCGTAGACCAATGAACAATCTGCGCCTGTTGGTCTTTCGTCAGTCTAACAGGCGGGTATACAGACATACTATCGCCTGAATGGACACCAGCCCCCTCTAAATGCTCCATAATGCCCGGAATCAGCACGGCTTCTCCATCGCACACCCCGTCCACTTCGCACTCAATGCCAGACAGGTAGCGGTCCATGAGTACGCTTTTAACGCCATCTAATTCAAAAGCTTGTTTTAAATAAGTCATTGCCTCAACCGATGTCTCCACGATCTTCATGCCAAGTCCACCAAGTACATAACTCGGTCGCACCATTAACGGGAACCCAATGGCTTCAATAGCCGCTAATCCTTCATCAACTGAACTTACCGCTTTGCCGACAGGGCAAGGTACATGATGTTCAAGTGCCATTTGAGTAAACGCGTCCCTGTCTTCCGCCATATGCAGGGCTTCAAATGAAGTGCCAATAATTTTTATACCTATTTCGTCCAGTGCCTGAGCCAATTTCAACGCTGTTTGTCCGCCAAACTGAACGACGACCCCTTCTGGCTGCTGCGACTCAATAACATTGAGGACATCTTCAAGCGTAATGGGTTCAAAATACAGCTGGTCAGATATATTAAAGTCCGTGCTGACCGTCTCGGGATTGTTATTAATAACAATGGTCTCATAACCCTGCTCGCGAAAGGCCGCAACGCCACCCACTGTACAATAGTCAAATTCCACGCCCTGACCTATTCGTATTGGCCCAGACCCAAGAACGAGTATTTTGGGCTTGTCACTGACCATTGCCTCATCTTCATGGTCGTAAGTGGCGTAGTAGTAAGGTGAGCGGGCATCCATTTCCGCCGCACAGGTGTCTACCATTTTGTAGACCGCCTTAATGCCATGGACTAGTCGCTTTGCACGCACTTTCTCTTCCGTTGCAAATAGTGACAGCTCACTAATCCCTTGGTCTGAAAAGCCCATGTTCTTTAAATGTCGTAGTTCTGTTATTGAAATACTTGCAAAATCCCTGTTGGTTATAGACTTTTCGAGTTTAACTAACTCGGCTAACTTCTTCACAAAATAATAGTCGATACGCGTTTTTTGGCAAATCACATAAGGTGACACTTCTCGTCTGAGCAGCTCTGCGGCGCAAAAAATCCGTAGGTCGTCTGCTTTTTCCACCAAGACCATGAGTTCATCTAGCACCAAGGCGCTTGCCGCTTCAAGTTGTAGCGTATGCTGTCCCGACTCCATGCTTCTGATTGCCTTCATCAGTGCCGCTTCAAAACTGCCCGCAATTGCCATGACTTCGCCAGTCGCCATCATCATCGTGCCTAAAGTCTTGTCAGCGTACTTAAATTTGTCGAAGGCAAATTTCGGCAACTTGACAACACAGTAGTCCAGTGCTGGTTCAAAGCAGGCTGTGGTCACCCCAGTCACGTCATTTTGTATTTCATGAAGACCGTAGCCAAGAGCAATTTTCGCTGCAACTTTAGCTATAGGGTAACCCGTTGCCTTTGAAGCCAGTGCTGAAGAGCGGCTCACTCGTGGGTTAACTTCAATAACGCTATATTGAAGCGACTTAGGCTCCAGTGCAATCTGTACGTTACAACCGCCCTTAATTTCCAGCGCATTTACAATTTTAATAGACGCTTGTCTGAGCATTTGATATTCCATGTCGCTCAATGTTTGAGACGGCGCTACCACAATCGAGTCTCCTGTATGAATCCCGACTGGGTCTACGTTTTCCATATTGCAGACCGCAATCACATTGCCAAAGGCATCTCGCATCATCTCATATTCAATCTCTTTCCAGCCTGAAATGCACTTTTCAACCAGCACCTGACCATTGACCGCAAATCCCAGTCCTTTTTCAGCAATGTATTTTAAATCTTCTAAATGATAAGCAATACCCCCGCCTGTCCCACCAAGGGTATAAGCCGGTCTAACTACCACTGGGTAGCCAATAGTTTCTGCTGCAACTATAGCCGCCTCAACACTCGACACCGTCTCGCTGGCTACACAGGGTTCACCAATGTTTTCCATAAGCACCTTGAAGGCTTCACGACTCTCCGCTTGTTCTATAGACGCCACCGAAGTCCCTATGACTTGAACCCCATACCGCTCTAAAATACCCAATTGGGACAATTTCATGACTAAATTCAGCGCCGTCTGTCCGCCCATCCCTGCAACCACCACATCCGGTCTTTCTATAGCGATGATTTTCTCCAGCACCTCTGGAATCAACGGTTCCATATAGACCGCGTCAGCAATACTGGCATCTGTCATAATGGTCGCTGGGTTATTATTTACCAAAACGACTTTAACACCTTCGTCTTTAAATACCTTACAGGCCTGAGTGCCAGAATAGTCAAATTCCGCCCCTTGTCCTATGATGATAGGGCCTGAGCCAATGACTAAGACCTTTTGAATTGACATATCTTTAGGCATACTGTTCCTCCTTAAAGGCCTGACTGCTTTCAATCATTGTTTTAAACTGGTCAAATAAATATTCTGACTCATTAGGCCCCGGCGACGCTTCAGGGTGATACTGCACGCTGAATATAGGCAGCAATTGATGCTTCATGCCTTCTAGCGTGCCGTCATTGACATTGTAGTGGGTAACCGCCACCGTATTTAAGTCCAGCGACCCTTCCACTACCACAAACCCATGATTCTGCGAGGTAATAAGCACTCTGCCTAAGTTCATATCCATAACAGGGTGGTTCCCGCCCCGATGACCAAACTTGAGTTTCTCCGTCTTTCCGCCAAACGCATGACAGAGCAGTTGATGCCCGAGACAAATACCGAAAATGGGCTTGTAATGCAGTAAGTCTTTAAGCTCGGATACAATCCCGCTAAGTTCTGCTGGGTCACCCGGCCCATTAGATAAGAAAATACCATCCGGACCCCAGCTTATAATCTCCGCTGCCTTTGTCTCGGCTGGGAATACTTTTAGTTCAAAGCCCCTGCAAAGCAAAGATTTCAAAATGCCTTTTTTAATGCCAAAGTCCATAACTGCCACCTTGATACCGCATGCCGTCTCTGGAAAAAGACTGTAGCTTTCAGGGGTAGAAGTCTTTAAAACACTGTCTTTGTTTTCATAGCTGTTAATGAGTTGCATGGCCTCGTCTAGCTGATCTAAGTTAGAGAGAAGACAGCCGTTCATCGTGCCAGAAGTTCTGAGCTTTTTGGTGATTGCACGGGTGTCTACACCGCAAATTCCAGTGGTTCCATTCATTTTTAAATAAGCGTCAAGGTCAAATTCCGCAGACCAGTGAGAAGGCGTCTGACAGAGTTCTCTGACAATAAGCCCTTTTGCCTGAATGCGTTCAGATTGGCTACAAGACAGTTCTACACCGTAGTTGCCAATAAGCGGGTAGGTCAAAACCACCATTTGACCGTGGTAAGAGGGGTCCGTCAAAATTTCTTGATACCCTGTCATACTGGTGTTAAAAAC
>JBGSUZ010000311.1:0-7846 GCA_041753235.1 Acidaminobacteraceae bacterium | reverse complement strand
TTTTCAATGCGTTCAATCATACTATAGTCTAAACTGGTTAATAGAACTTGGGGCACCATACGCTTACCACGAACCATTGTGACCACATCTCTCATCATTTTTTCGTCTGCAGACTTGCCTTTGAGTTCTAAATTTAGTTTAATTTTCCCACGGCAATAGTCCAGCACCTCTTCCAGTTTTGGCACATGCTCTCCTGCAAACGCTTTCCCCGTCATACGGCCTACATCCAGTGCACTTACCTCCGCATAAGTCATGTCTACTAAATTGCGACTATCGCCTGCTACACGTTTAAAATCATCATCGTGATTGAGCACATAGACACCGTCCTTGGTGCGCTGTATGTCTAGCTCAACCCAGTCAGCACCGTTGTCTATAGATTTTTGAATGCCCGCCAGTGTATTTTCAGGCCCTTCTATGCCACCACCTCGATGCCCCATGATTTCTATGACTTTATCCGAACTGTACAGCTCTCTGAAAAAGATGCCAATAGGCACAGCTAACGCCGTCATAACAAGTACTGTCAATACCACTAAGGTCTTCTTGCGATTCAATACCTTATCCAGCAAAGACGGCTTTGATTTAGGCAATAAACGTGGGTACTCCATGCGAAGTTCGCTAAATTGAGGGTCATTTTCAACGAATTCATAAAAAAGAATTGTAAAATGATGTACCTCAAATGGAATGAACAACATGGCACCCAAAACAATACCCATTTCTTGTAATAGGAGCATAAACATCATGCCAATGCGAATCCCACTGCTCTCAAAGTTTAAAACTTCGCTTAGCGCAAGAATCATGAAGAACCAAAGAAATACGCCTAACAATAAAATGAAGCCACTGGTTAGCGACACGCCAACCACCTCTATTGCCAATCGTTTCCAGTGTCGTTTAATCAGTTGTCCACTTGCGCGAATCGCCGCAGAAGGTTTGAATTTACCTATAATAATAAAATGGAAAGTGAACATCCATTTGATACTCAAAAATAACATGAGTAGGGAAGCCAGTGAATACAACAGCATATAGAGTGTATTGCTCTCTATAACGCCATTTATAAATGCAGGGATTTCTAAATTCTCAAAGAAGCTCAGCGTCATGCCCGTCCCAGACATAGGTGCTAATATTAACAAATATAACAAAACCAGCAAACTGCCAAACTCCAGCATCTGTGGTAATTGTCTAAGGTTTAGTTTGAGCAGAGATTGGTAACTGCTTTCCTTTTGATTGTGTATGATCTGGGTGCTTAGGCATATAAAGCCCCCTATTTCTATTAACATACCCAGCAACACGATGGCAGCCCCCATAAGCATAAATACCAGTCCCTGAGGACTCATTAAAAACTTAAATAACTGACTGTTACTCACCGCACTTATGCCTCTGGTTTGCATTAAGACCTGAGTTGCAACCCAAAATAGTGGCAAAATGACGACTGAAAGCAGCAGTTTCGTTACGGCTTGATATTTTAAATAGCGGGGCATTCCCTGCCAAAAGCTCTTGAGCAGTGCTTTGTAATTGTCTAAAAAACTGTGATTTTTCACTGCCTACCACCTTTCTACTTTATGACTAAATACCTTATTTAATATTACCCTCTCCATACTTAAGCAATCTCTTTATAAGTTTAATATTACCTTAATGTCGGCATTTTGAGTGACATCTTAAATTTATTTATTTCTGGGCAATAAAAAACCCTATCATACTGACTGACAGGGTTCTATAAAAGCTATGCATACTTAAAATTCAATAAAAGCTTTCTCTTCCATTCCTCTACCTTTTGGGTTCTCTCCAAATCTATTAGACCCGTAAGTGCTGTCAATGCAGGTCATAACAAATAGTGCAAGTTCACCCAAGTAGGGAACAAACTTTATTAGCACCCACCAACCGCTCAGGTCAATATCGTGAAGTCTTCTAACCGTAACAGACAAGGATGGGACAATCACTAACAGAACATAGATAAATGCTATAAAAAATAGTGGTTCAAACAATAATCCTAAAATAAATAAAGCTACCAATATAAGTGTATTGAACAACTGAAACATCCAGTACTCTTCTCTTCTCGCTCGACCGTCAAAATTAGCATAGTTGCGCATAATGCTTACATAGTAGTCCATAAAATTCCGCCTTCATAAATATTTTGAAATTAACGTTATGTTTTACCAAAATATCACATAGCTTCTATCAAGTCAATATTTGAGTATAATTTATTTTTTATGGTGTGCTGTTTTGCATTAAAAAAACCCTGACCATTTTATTAAACAGTCAGGGTTACTTGTTTTGATTGAAGTATTCAATCCCTTTTATAAATTAAAGACCAAAAGCGCCTTCTGCTCCTTTAGGGTCTTCACCAAATTGGTTTGAACCACGTGTACCCTCTGTACAGTCCCAAACGAGTAGTAAAATACCACCTACGATAGGTACAAAAATAATCAGGAACCACCAGCCACTCTTGTCCACATCATGCAGTCTTCTCACGCAAACCGCTAAACTTGGAATGAATACAGCTAAGCTATATATAATTGACAGTGCATAAAGCATAGGCACCACTGCGCCTAAAATAGATAAAACTAGACTAATAATTCCATTAAATAGCGTAAACATCCAATACTCTTTTCTTCTGGCACGACCGCTAAATGTCGCGTAGTTCTTAAGTACGTCTAAATAATAATTCATAATAATTCCACCTTTTCTCGTATGTAGTATTTTGCAGTTATTGACTACTTTATCACATTGATAAATAAATATCAATTGTTATAGGAATATTTTTAAATGTCTTCATTGTGCATCAAAATTCATAATGTATACAGAAGCAATAACTAAACCGCCACCGACCATCTGCATAAAGCTCAAAGTTTCGCCAAGCCAAAAGTAACTAATAATAACTGTAACCACTGGTATCAGGTTAATGTAGATAGACGACTCACTAATACCAAGATAATTTAGACCCTTTAGATAGAGATAAAAACCGAGTGCTGAGGCAAAGGCCGCTAGGAAAAATACATGCATAAAAATGTTAGGTGTTAGAATTTTATCCCATTGGTTGGTTTCAAATGGTATAAACGGCAGAAAGAATATTAGACCTATCAGCGACTGGTAAAATGTAATAACGCCTTGGTCATAACGTTCAAAGAGCGGCTTGTTAGCAATGCTGTAAATAATCCATGAAATGACTGCCCCAAACATCATCAAATAGCCGATGATTGAACCGCCGTGCTCTAAATCCTGAAGGTCTAGTCCAACAATCAGTCCCACACCAAGTACTGACAAAATAACGCTTGAAATAAGCACTTTAGTCAATTTTTTCTTATAAATGACCGTCTCTGCAATAACCGAGAATACCGGTATGGCCCCTATAATAATTGAAGCGATGGATGCAGACGTATACTTGACCCCATTGTTCTCAAAAAAGAAGTATACGGTAATCCCAATCCCTGCCGCTATTAAAAACAGAGGCAAGTCCTTTTTATGAAGCGTCAAGTCTACTTTTAATGCCTTCATAATGATGAATAAAATAAGGGTTGCCATAAAAAAGCGTAGCCCCCCAAGCGTCATAGCGCCCATAACGCCCATAGCGACCCGAATGTTAATAAACGAAATACCCCATACGAGTACTGCTACCAGCATGGCAATAATGCCTTTTTGTCTTTTTGTCATGTTGATTCTCCTCTATAAATGATATTTAAATATCACTGTGTATTTTCCAATAATGCTAATGCCCTTTCAGCCATAGGACTGCCAATTGGGTTCTGTCTCTAAGTTCCAGTTTTTGAAGAATCCTTGTCAAATTATTCTTTACAGTGCCCTCTGTCAAAAAAAGCTGCTCACCTATTTCGATGTTACTGAGTCCTTCTGCCACAAGCGTTACTATTTCCAATTCTCGTTCAGTCAACGCCTGAAATTTATCCGTTTCAGTTCCTTTAGAGTCAACCACTACAGGCATTTTATGGTTAGCCAGTGCACTAAATTGCTTAAGCATTTTAGCCGCTACCTCTGGTTGAATCAGCGCACCACCCTTATAAACAATTCGAAGTGCTTCGGCAATTTCCTTAGGTGACGCATCCTTAAGCAGGTAACCCGCCGCGCCATTTCGAATACCTTCAAATATATAAGCATCGTCTGAGAAAGTCGTTAGAATAAGACAATGCACATCTGGGTGCTTTTCTTTAATCTGCTTAATCGCCTCAACGCCGTTCATGACTGGCATTTGAATATCCATTAGCACCAAATCTGGTGTTAACGCTTCTACTAATTGTACCGCTTCCAGACCATTCTCCCCTATAGCGACAACTTCTATGTCCGCTTCCTGAGAGAGCAGTAATTTTAGGCCTTCTGCCAATATTCTTTGATCGTCTACGATAATCAACTTCATTGTATAGGCTCCTCCTCAAGCGGTAGGTCAATAAGAATGCTAAATCCGTTTATATTTTTATACGCAAAGGTTCCGCCAAGTTCCAGTATGCGCGCGCGCATCCCTTTTAATCCAAAATGTTCTTCAATAGAATTACTCACTTGAAGTGGGCTGCCGTTGTCCTCAATTCGTAGGGTAAACTGCCCCATTTCCAGACTTAATTCTATGTTGAGACGGTTTGCATCAGAATGCTTTAGGCAGTTTGTTATGCCTTCCTGTATGGCTCGGTATACCGCATGAGATTGTTCTATGGTCAAGGACTCCATGGACTGCTGCCCCTCTAATTGGAGCTGTAGTCCATCGCCCATATCATAACGCGCAATGAGTTGATTCAGATCCTCGGCACTTCGTCTGCTGTTGGTCAGGGTCTCGACGACCTGCCTTGTAGACCTGAGCGCTCGACGACTATCTTCAATACTTTCCTCTAGTAGTGCCATGCCCTGTTCAGGACTTGTTTTTGAAAAATGTTTGCTGAGTTCTAACTTCATGGTAAGCGCCGTCAGCTCATGACCGACTGTGTCGTGAATCTCCCGAGCCATTTTTTGTCTTTCTCGGTAGACTGTCAAGCCTTCTAGTTCTTCCATAAGCTCCTCTAAACGAGCATTGGCACTGTGTAGAACCAATTGCCTCTCTTCGAGGGTTTGGTTGAGTTGGTGCATCTGAGCTTGTTCTCGACTGATTCTCAGCCCCAACCAAAGGATAATGCTCACCAATATATACAAACTTATAGCAACCACCACCTGAGGCACTTTCAGTAGCTCAGGTGACACCTTGGCGATGTAAATATATTTCCAACTAATGGCAAGTCCAAGCAAAGGCGCAAGTTGTAAAAAACGCCTTGAGTCCTTCTGCTGATACAAACCTATTAAGGCGATAAAATAAAGCATGTGAAAAAAATCATTTGTACTGTATTTAGAATTCTGTTCTAAAATCAATAAGCAGGGTGAAATAGCTAGGCTTAGTACAAACCCAAGCTTTGGCCTGCGCTTCACGCGGTTTAAGAGTGGTAAAAATACAGAAAGTCCGCTCGTTAAGCCAATCAGCAGTAACATGATCAGCCGCTGAGAAGAAGGATTCTCCACCCAAAGACCAAATAGCAATATGAAACTATACAAGACAATCAGTAGTTTATCCAAAATCTCACCTCACTCCTTCACAGTATACCATTTGATAGTTGCATTTAGAAGTATTTAGGCATACGAAATAGATTCATTTTACCTCAGGTTGTTAGCACTCTTTTAAGTTGAGTGCTAATTTTCTATTGACATTTGTTAGGCGTCGGCGTAAGATAATCTTGAAAAAGGATTTGTGGTTCACACAAGCCTAGAACCATCATTGAAAGGAGCATTTACATGTCATTAGAAAAAGGTAGTTTATCCATCCATAGCGAAAACATATTTCCCATTATAAAAAAATGGCTTTACTCTGATCACGACATTTTCATGCGTGAGCTTATCTCTAATGCCTGTGACGCCATTACAAAGGTGAAGCAGCTGTCTTCACTCGGCGAAGCGGATCTTGGCGACAATAGAGACTTTGCCGTTAAGGTTGTTTATGACCAAGAAGCTAAAACACTTACCTTCTCAGACAACGGTATTGGTATGACTGAAGAAGAAGTGAAAAAGTACATCAATCAAATCGCCTTCTCTGGCGCAGAGGACTTCCTCGAAAAATATAAGGACAAAGCGGACCAAGACCAAATTATTGGTCACTTCGGACTTGGCTTCTACTCGTCATTCATGGTTGCTGAGCACGTTAAGATTCATACAAAATCATTTAGAGCAGACGCACCAGCAGTTCGCTGGGCATGCGACGGCGGTACTGAGTTTGAGATGACAGACGGCGACAAAACTGAGCGCGGTACTGACATTATTCTCTACCTCGGTGAAGACGGTAAAGACTTCGAATCTGAACATGTACTTCGTAGCACAATTGAAAAATACTGTTCTTTCATGCCTTACCCAATTTACTTCGACGTGGTAAAGCCAGCTAGTGAAGCGGTTGAAACTGACGAGATCGAAGACCTTGAAGAAGTGTCTACAGACGAAGAAGGCGAAAATGCTGAACCTAAAGCACCAGAAGCGCCAAAGCCACTCAACGACGTAACACCACTCTATACACTTCAGCCAAGTGCTTGTACAGACGAAGACTATAAAAAATTCTACCAAAAAACTTTTATGGATTTCAAAGAGCCTCTCTTCTGGATCCACCTCAATATGGACTACCCATTCAACCTCAAGGGTATTCTCTACTTCCCTAAACTCAATACTGAGTTTGATACAATGGAAGGTAGAATCAAACTTTACAACAATCAGGTTTTCGTTGCCGATAATGTAAAAGAAGTTATTCCAGAGTACTTATTGCTCTTAAAAGGCGTCATCGACTGTCCAGACCTGCCACTGAACGTTTCTAGAAGCTTCCTTCAAAACGATGGCTTCGCTAAGAAAATTTCCGATTATATTTCTAAGAAAGTTGCAGACAAACTCTCTGGCATGTTTAAAACTCAAAGAGAAGTTTATGAAGGATTCTGGGATGATTTACACCCATTCATCAAATTTGGCGCACTCAAGGATAAGAAATTCCAAGAGAAAATGCTCGACCACATGCTGCTTAAAACCGTTAAAGGTGAATATCTTTCTATAAATGAATATAAAGAAAAACACCAACCAATCATGCCTGATAAGGTTTACTACACTAACGACAGATTACAGCAAGCGCAGTACATTCAACTTCTTCAAGAGCATATGGTGGACACAGTTATTCTTGACCACAGCATTGACAATCCATTCATCAGCCTTATTGAAGCTGAGAAGGAAAAAACCCAGTTTGTCCGTGTAGACGGTGACCTAACGGAACTTCTCAAAGAAACTTCTACCGACAGTGAGGAAACGCTCAAAGCCGATGAAGATAAACTCACTGGCGCGTTTAGAACTGCTCTCGGTCAAGAGAGTCTTAAAGTCAAGGTGGAAACACTTAAAAACGAAGATGTAGCTGGTATGATTATACTTGACGAAAACAACAGACGTATGCAGGAAATGATGAAAATGTACGGCATGGGTGGTATGGACCCGAATATGTTCCCTTCTGAGGAAACACTCATACTCAATAAAAAACACCCACTCATTCAGTTCATTCTCAATAGCGATGCTACGGATACTGAACTCCACAAACTTGTCATGGCACAGGTTTATGACTTAGCTGTTATGAGCCACAAACCAATGACCGCTGAAGCAATGAACGCTTTCATCAAACGCTCTAACGAGCTTATGAAGCGTATGATTGCTAACTAATTAAGTATTTATTAACTAAGGGGCTGTTGCAAAATAGCCCCCAAATAAAAAATGACCTGTAGCAAATCAAATTTGATTTGTCGCAGGTCATTTTTTATTCTATAAATGTTTAGAACTGGCTCGAAGAGCCAGTTCTGGTGAGTTATAATTATTTTAC
>JBGSUZ010000310.1:0-9839 GCA_041753235.1 Acidaminobacteraceae bacterium | reverse complement strand
GTCATGAAATAGGCTGTCATAGCCATTATCATAGACTTTTAAACAAAATGAATCGAGACGAAATTATTGAAGATATTATACATGCTAAGGCGATTATTGAAAGTATTACTGGGGCACCGGTTCTATTTTTTAGAGCCCCTTCGTGGTCGCTTGGACCTGGAGAGATTTGGTTGCTTTCTGAACTCAGCCAACTGGGGTTTATTTGTGACTCAAGCATACAGCCAATTAAAACACCGCTGTCTGGATTTGCAAAAGCACCAATGGAGCCCTTTAGACCGATTGTAGGTGGAGACACTTTAGAACTTGTTGAATTTCCGACAACAATATCGAGATGGGGTAATTTTAGAATTCCCTTTTCGGGGGGATTCTATTTTCGACTGTTTCCTTACAGCTTGGTTCGTAAGCTATTGCTGAGACAGGCGAAATATATGCCTGTTATGATTTATTTTCACCCTTGGGAATTTGATGAGCAGATGCCTTATGTAAAGTCATTCTATTTGAAAAAAGTGCTACAGCGTTATGGCGTAAAGTATAATACGAGGAAATTAAATCGATTATTAAATGAATTTAATTTTTGTACGATGGGTGATGCCATACAGGGCAGGTCTTTTCCTATTATCAGATTAGACTAATGGGGGTGGCAAGTGAATAAACACAAAATATTGGTGATTATGATAAGTTTAATGAATGTTTTATTAGCGATTGGCAAAGATAGTTTCCTTGCGGGCTATTTAGGGACTTCCGGTGTTGCAGATGCGTTCTTTATGGCATTCTTTATTCCAGATATGTTAGGGAATAATTTATTAGCTGCAGCATTTGGTATTACGGCTGCTCCTTTTCTAGTTAAGGCGCTAAATGATTCTATTCACTCAACGTTTAAAAGCGTTTTTGTAAAAATACAGCACTTTGCTGTAGGCGTTGGACTTGGGTTTACTGCTGTGATTTTTATATTCGGGCATAGCATAATTAGTACACTTGGCGCTGGGTTTGAATCGGAAGCGAGTAAAATGGCGCTTTTGCTTTTATATATTCTGAGTCCTACGATTAGTTTTTATCCGATTGTAAGTATTCGCGTTATGATGCTACAGGTAAAGGGCCGGTTTGGATTAGCGAGCATAACAGCACTCTTTCCTAATTTGATCCTGATGGGTTTGGTTTTAGGGTTAGGCCTTTTAGGTGTACCAAAATCCGAAGGGGTGTATTGGCTAGTGGCTGCGATGGTTGTGGCTGTTGTCATTCAAATCAGCTATCTAAATTATGTGCTTCGTGATGTTTGGAATGAACGAATACCTGTCGAGAAACCTGTTGAAATAGAAAGGGTTTTATCTGCTGATAAGAGCCGATTATTCATAAAGCCTTTTGTATCGGTGCTGGTACTGCTCTTCTTAAGCCAAGGTTTATTCTATTATGAGCGATTTCTAGGCTCTAATATGGCAGCTGGAAGTATTGCGGCTATAAGCTATGCTTATCGAATATCTCAATTTTCAATTCTGGTATTTGGTTATTCAATAGCTTTTGTAATCTATCCAAAGCTGATTAAATTTGTAGATGAGGGAAAAATAGACGAGGGTGGGGCGCTTTATCAGGACTCTGTCAGGCAATTACTGATGCTTTCTACACCAATAGCCATTGGACTCTGTATTCTCAGAGAGCCTGTAATTCGAATATTATTTGAACACTATTCATTTGATAATTCGTCGGTGGCAATGAGTTCTGAGGTGTTGTTTGGTTATGGTCTTTCTGTAATAGGACAGGGTCTCGTATTTATGAATTTACGACTTTTAGCTGCTTTCAAGCGCTTACGTTCGCAGGTAGCGGGCATGGGTTTAATTGTTTTAATTACCATGGGGGTCGAACGCTTATTGGTAATGCGTTTTGGGCTAGCTGGGATTGGCTATGGGACGTTAATAGGTTCAACGGCTGGTGCCTTATTAACAACTGGGTTTATCACTATTAGGTTAAAAGTTAATATTCGCAATGAATTATGGCATATAGGAAGCATTTTCATCGGTAATATACCTGCTCTGGTTATGGCTGTTTTACTAAGTATTTACTGGCAATATAAGTATTTCAACTGGCTGCCTATAACTACAATTTTTTTTGGGGTAGTTTCTGGATTACTGGTATTGGGTATGTCCTATCTAGGTGTAACTGGATTTCGTAGAATCACACGTGGGGGGGATCCTAATGAATAAAGTGTTGATTATAATGCCTGCGTACAACGAAGAGAAAAATATAGGCAGTGTTATTGAAGCCATAAACCAGTTGGACGGTTCATATGATTTACTGGTAATTGATGACGGTTCTGATGATAGAACGGCTTGTATAGCCCAAGAAAAAGGCGCTTATGTGATTTTTTTGCCCTTTAATTTAGGGTATGGCGTGGCCTGTCAAACTGGCTTTAAATATGCTGTTGAAAATGATTATAACTATGTGCTTCAAATAGATAGTGACGGGCAGCACCGGCCTGAAGATATTCCTAATATACTATCAGCTTTACTTGAAAATAAAGCTGATATTGTTATTGGTTCGAGGTTTTTATCTGAAACCGGGTATAAAATAGGTACGCTCAAAAGGCTTGCTATTCGTTTGTTTTGTGGACTCATTAAGCAAATTACACGCGTGAGGTTGACAGACCCTTCGTCAGGGTTTCAAGGAATGAGTAAAGCGGCATTTACGTTCTACTCTAAAATGGAAAATTACCCTGATGATTTTCCAGATGCGGATGTTTTAGTACGGATGTTGCTAGAGAACTTTACAATTATAGAAGTACCTGCAGTTTTTTTACCACGCCAATTTGGTAAAAGTATGCATTCAGGCTTTAAACCAGTTGTGTATATGGCGAAGGTAACAATGAGCATGCTTTTGATTGTCATTCGAAGTAAGCTTAGAAGAGGTGGTAGCAGATGAATATAGCGTTGCGGTTATCTATTCTTATGATTGGGTTAGTTTTTTTTAGTTTTATTTTCAGAATGCTATATGTCAAGCACTTAGAGGAACGAAATGCGTTAATCTGGATTATAAGTGTACTCATAATGTGCCTGTTGATAATATTTCCTGATGTATTAGATTCGCTTGCATTTCGGCTGGGTGTAGATTATCCTCCAGCGCTTCTTTTTCTAGTCAGTACTTTGGCAATCTTGATGATATTAATTCATCAAGCCATTCAAGTTTCCATGCTTAGAAAGCAAGTGAAAGAATTAGCAGAACTCACAGCAATTCATAATAACGTGCACCGGACCTGCAATGAGACGGGTTCGTATAAAATTGAAAAAGAAAATGACAAAACTTAGATATGAGTAACTTATGACAGAGAGGTGAGCACTTTGGCAGCTATCATTGATAATATCGATTTGGGACAGAAGGTACAAGATGTTAAATTGCTATTAGAACAACCTCTGGGAATGGTAGTTTTAGTACTTGGAATTTTTGTTTTTTTAGCTATAATAATTATTTTAGTATTAAGGAAAAGGTCTATTCGATTAAAGGAAGCTGAAAATTTAAGAAGTCAGCTTTTGCAGACGTTTAAATTAGACCGTAGCAAAAATGACAATATCAGTGATTTGATTGGTAAATTTGCTAACATGGTAGTTTCGCCGGGTTACTATTTTTATGAGTATGACCATTTTGAAAATGCATACTTATTGATGAATTCCAGAATCAACAGCGAGATGGGAGCGGTGGGTCCAGCGTATAGCGGACTACTAAGTTATAAAAAAGAAACTTATGAAATGCCACAGCGATTTGAAACAAGTAGCATTCCTGCAAAGGCAGCTGTTTTGCGCGAAGGGGATGTTAAGCTATTGGTACTACCAGTTGGCGAAAAAATTGGATTCATTTGTATAGGTCCTGTTTCTCGTTATTACAGACTCAAAAGGAAAATGCGTTTTATTCTGAATAAGGGATTAAGCGGCATTCAGACTATACTTTATTTGATGATTCAAAATGATTCATTAAAATTACAAGTGAGCGATATGGAAAAGAAGGCGCAAGCCATTTCCAATATGAAAAGCTCACTGTCTGATTATAGCGATATACTTACTGCGCTTGCTTCTATAGCCAGAACGACCAGCCAAGCAGATGGTATTTTTGTATTGAAGTTTGATTCAGCAAGTATAACAATGCCTGTGATTTCAGTCGAAGAGGATGCTACAAAAGACTTATTGACTAAAAACGCAGATAGTTTTTCGGTAATTTTAGATTTGATTGGTTCAGAAGAATATGTATGCATCAAACAAAATGATAAGGATTTTATTGAAATTCCTGATTGTATTAGAGCTTTAGGTATTAAGCAATTTGGTATTGTAGATATTAGTTATAAAAAATTTCACGGATTTGCCTGTTATTATTTTGCCGAAGAGGTTAAGCTGGAAAGCTATCTCAAATCGACTATGATGGTCATGGTCAAAAAAATTGGTGAAGTTCTTGAGAATTACCAAATGTACCATGGAATTGTAAACTCTTATGTCAGTATTCTTAAGATGGTGGCTGAAACACTAGATAACGTTTCAGCGCATACAGTAGGGCGTTCAGAAATGATGTATCGATACGCTTATGTTATAGGAGAAAGTCTTGGCCTATCAGACTTAGACAAGCAAGAAATTGCACTGGCAGCGTATTTGAGCAATATTGGGGTAATTGGTCTGTCAAGTTCGTTATTTTTAAAGTCGGACAAATACTCAGACGAAGAATTTGAAATGATGAAACTGCACTGTGAGGTAGGCGCTTCAATTATTGAATCGACTTTAGGCAATCCTAATATTGCGCGCTATATTTTAGAACATCATGAACGAATAGATGGTTTCGGTTATCCAAGACGTTTAAAAGGGGATGATATTTCGGTTGGCGCTAAAATTTTAGCTGTGGTTCAGTTTTATACAGCAAAGTTAATTGGTCGAGAAGGCAGACAGCCTATTGCTTTTTATAAGGGCGTTGAACAATTAGAAGCTGCATCTGGAACTCAGTTAGACCCTCTTGTAGTAACCGCTCTCGTGAGATGGCTAGAAGAAAAGAAAAGAAAGGCGATAGATGAGGGAACAACGCTTGGTCCGTGTTGGGAAATGCGATGCTCTCCGACAAATATTTGTTCTAGCTGCCCCATTTATGGAAAGTCAGGACGTAAGTGTTTTGAGTATCCTGAAAATAATTGTAAAGCTCATGGCAATGAGTGTGACACTTGTTTTGTGAAGACAGAGTTTTTGGAGCGGAAAATGAGATGAAAAACAAGATTGGTCAATATGCAGTTTACTATGGGTACGGACGACAAGAAGAGCTGTCGTTTAATGATTTGATTATAGTGGAACCAAAGGCTCAAGATAAAGCAAGTTTGAGTGTGCTTAAGCAGCATGGTGCACAAGTGCTGGCTTATGTCAGTGTTATGGAAATTACTAAAGCACAAATGGGGGAATTTTTACTAGAGGATAGAGATTTAATAATTACAGACGAGAAATCTCCTGAAACAAATGATTATGGAAATTATAAAGTAGATTTGAGAACCGAAAAGTGGCATCGATACTTAATGGATCTTATTATTAGGTTATGTGCAAATGAAAAATATGATGGCGTTTTTTTAGATACAATAGGTAATTTGGAATCAGAGCAAGTTCTTTTAGCCTATCATTACGAACTGCACAAAGCGTATAGGTTGCTCTTAAAAGAAATAAGAGCTAATTTTCCAGATATTATAATCATTCAGAATAACGGACTAGATACCGTATTTCACCATGCAAGGGATTTAATAAACGGCATATGTTGGGAAAATCCACCGATTGGTGCTGTGCAGTCAATACTTTGGGTCAAAATGATTACGCGCCGGTTGATACAACAAATAAAAAGTAATCCAGAATTTTTGGTAATGCTTTTAGAAGATCAGAATCGATATCCGTTAAGAACAAAAAAGTACGCTCAAAAAAATAATTGGTTGTATTATAGGGCTAATCACGATTATTTGTGATGTGGTCTATTCAAAAAAGGCATCAGCCTCAGTATTTTAACTGAGGCTGATGCCTTTTTTTATTAATAATCAATTATAGTAGTTTAACGTGAGGTAGCCATGCCCCTGGAGGTGTTGGACCTTCGCCACCACCGGGTGGTTCAGGTTTAGGTTCGGGTTTTGAAGGCGGTTCAGGACTTGGCTCAGGTTTTGAAGGCGGTTCTGGACCTGGGCCAGGTTCTGGTCTAGGTTCAGGTTTAGGTGCAGGTTCACTTGGTGGTTTAGGTGCAGGATCGCTAGGTGGTTTAAAGATAGGATCCTTTGGTTGAGGCGGCTGGTTGCCACCTGGAGGAGGGTTGCCACCTGGAGGAGGATTGCCGCCTGGAGGAGGGTTAGTTCCTGGAGGAGGGTTAGTTCCTGGAGGAGGGTTGGTCCCTGGAGGGTAACCACCTGGAGGAGGCATGGTTCCTGGTTGTATAAATTTAGTAGGATCGAATCCGGCAGGTGGATTTATGCCACCGGCTGGTACTGGCGTACCTTGTTGTTCCCACGGTGCTGTTCCTGTAGGTAATGGATCCCCAGTTTTCCAGCCCTCTGGAGCCTTCCACCATTCAGGTGGTGTGAATTCCTTAGGAGGAACCCAGCCTTCTTTAGTGAAAGTTCCTGGAACGCCTGTGAAGTCTTTTGGAGGCGCAAAGCCTTGTGGAGGAACCCAGTCTTTTGGAAGATTCCAGTTAGTAGGAGGTACAAAGTCTTGTGGAGGCTTCCAACCTTCTGGTGGTTTCCAGCCCTCAGGTGGTTTAAAGCCTTCAGGAGGCGCAACACCAGCAGGTATTACAAAATCTTTTGGCATTTGCATGTTGCCGTTAAAGACGTTATTTAAGCCTTCGTTATACATCTTGGTCATGTTAGGATTAACAGCAGCTAAGTCTTTTGGCATGAGCTCCCATCCGGGAGGTAATTGGTTTTCACCAGGTTTAAAATCTACTGGTGGTTTCCAACCTGGAGGAGGTACAAAGCCTTCAGGAGGGACAAAATTATCTGGCAGTTTCACGCCACCACTTGCCTGCATATTTTTAATGGCAATATCTGGAGGTGTAATGTTGCCACCAAATCCATCTGTTCTAACCCAACCAGGAGGAACTTCGCCTGGAAGTGCTTTTGCAGGGTCCCAATTAGTAGGTGGTTTCCAACCTTTTGGTGGTTCAAAACCAATTGGTGCGGTAAAGACAACTTGTCCTTTGTTATTGGTAAGATTTTGTGGTTGCTTAAAGTCTTGAGCTTGTTTTAATACGTCTTTCGGAATGAAATTTTGAGGCGCAGTAAAACCAGCAGGAAGTTGGAAATCTTTCATATCCGGAGGTAGCATCATAGTTGATTTAAACTCAAATCCCGGTGGTAATTCAATGCCGTTAGGCATTTGAATATTATCAGGCAGTTTCATACCTTTTGGAATAATGACGCCATCAGGCAGTTTGTAATTTGCAACATTAATGCCTACTGGAAGCATAGTACCTTTTGGTATTTCGAATCCCTCTGGGAGCTTCATTTGCGGAGGCATCATAATGTTGTCAGGGAGTTTCATATCTTTGGCTAGCTCAAAATTTGATGGGAGCATGCTGCCTTCAGGCAACATTGATACAAAGCTCTCGTTAAAACCAGGAGGGATAACCATACCGTTAGGCAGTTTAATGCCATTAGGCATACCGATTTCTGGCATTTTTACGCCGGCTGGTATAGGAATGACAGGTATAAATTTTGGATCAGGCAGTATCGTTTTTGGAATACCACTCTCCACTAAATTTGAAATGCCATTAAGCTGTTCAATAGATTTAATTGGCATTAAGTCATTCATTTCAGCAACTTTTAAATTTTGCTGGTACTGATCTAACAGTACTTGTTGCTGCTTGAGAAGTTCATCGCGTTTAGTGGTAGTTAGTTTTGAATCATTTGATATAAACTCTTGAACAATTTGCTGTTTGCTAATAAAGTCTTGCATGATGTTGACATCTGGGAACTTCCCTGAAACAGGTGCATTTTGACGAATCTCAAATTGGTTCCAGACAGCGCGCTCTTGAACTTGGTCAATTTGATTGATCAAATTCCCGAGTTGTTGAGAACCTTTTGGCAATGTATCTGCCAATTGAATCATGGCAACCTGAGAACCAGCTGTTCTAACTTGAGTTTCTTCAAGTTTAGACATAGCCCAATCGTATTGATTTTTCCAGTATTCGTTGTTAGGATCCATCATGACTGGGTCTCCGCCATATAAAGCGCCAGTACCAGTTGGAATTGCGGTCTTTTGACCGTCTGTTTCATCGACAACAGATCCAGATAGTACGGCAATGTTGGATTCGCCAGAATAGAGCTGTGTGCCGACGACCGTTAACTTATGACCATTACGATCGATAACAAAGCTTGAACCAGAAGGTTGCTTGCTGACATTGGCCCAAACTTCACCTGTAGTGACAATCAATTCAATAAGATTTTGATTTTTCTTAACGTCATATTGAAGTGATTTGAAGGCTACGGTAGTGTTCTCTCCTAATAGGACAGAACTGCCATCGTGAAAGCGAATTTCTGCTTTACTGTTTGAGCCAGTTCGGAGTGAAGATTTTGCATATAGAAAGTCTGTCGTATTTGCTGCATTCCACTCATAAAGAGCCTTTTCAGGCGCTAATACCTCTACTGTACCTGAAAGATCAGAGATAAAAGCCGTCTGTCCAACGGAAGCTATAGAAACCTTACCCGTTACAGAATCATAAATTGCTGGAATTTTGAATAGATCCTGTAAAGAAGATGTCGAAATATAAGTTTTTTTGTCAATGGTTTTAAATAGCTCTTTAAGTTTGGTTGCGTTACTACTGAGTTCTGCAGCTGCCTCATTAGGTTTGAATTTTAATACAGAGTCCCCTAACTTTAGAAGTTGCATACCTTTGCCATCATTTTCAACATAGGTGCCAGATAGTTGTGTGGCTAATTCTTTCAGCGGTAGATAGACTAGTTTATTTTGAATGATTGGGGCAAAGAGTTTGGCGCTAATAGCTGTTCCGTCAATCGAGACGTTAAGTGCTGGTGTTGCTCCAAATGTTGCATATGGTAGTAAACTAACCAACATCATTATAAGCAACAACCGCGCAATAGGACGCTTGATTTTTCTGGACATCAATAGATTCCTCCTTTGCGTGATGGTAAGTTTTAAGGCGATCCTCCTTTCCTTATTTAGATTACTTATTAGAGGGTTACTAAAATATTTATACCCAATTATGAATAAAATATGAATTAATTATGACAAATGTTTAAAAAAAAGAACAATTTTAAAATTAATATTTGATTGAAGTACTATTTAGGGTATATATACCTAAAGGACATAAATTCAGAAGAAGGGAAGTCTTCATATGAAGGTCGTTGAGCAAACAGATCGATTGATTTTAAGAAATTTTGAAATTCAGGATGCAGCAAGCTTAGAAGCTATTTGGGGCGATGCCGAAGTCATGTGTTATTGTGGTGGCGCTTTACAGGGACACCAGCGTCTTCTACGCAGTGTACAATATTATGAAACCATAGATGCTATCGGCGGCATGTCTGTTTATGCCGTTACGCTCAAAGAAAATCAAGAAATGATAGGGGTGTGCGGTTTTAATGCGACAGAGACACCCGGTGTTTATGAGTTGATTTATCACTTCCTTAATTTTTAGAAATGCTTTATATTACAGCCTAAGCTTGGGAATGGCAGTTTCGCGAACTTCAATTTACATTTTGAATTGACCGAACTGTCCTTACTTAAGTCCTGTTCATAGTTAACGATCATAATATGCTAGGGAAACTAGAATTTTTCAATTACCGCTGCTTTTCATCTCACGTTCTTCCTCTGAAGCGTGAGACGATAATCGTTGGACGTAATAAT
>JBGSUZ010000309.1:0-4834 GCA_041753235.1 Acidaminobacteraceae bacterium | reverse complement strand
ATTCATTGGGCTGTTCATATGCTTGTATTTGCTGACAAATTCATCTGTAAGTAATTTATGGTCAGTCTTTCTGATTGCTCTTGACTTGCTTTGTTCATTTCTATAGATAATGTATTTTTTAGCCACATCTTTTCTTGGGCTATCCATCAGCAAATCTTCAACTAAATCTTGAATCATTTCTACACCAACAGGTTTGTTTAAAGCCGCAGCACGTTCAGAAATTGCCGTAGAGATACTTTGGCTTAATTCTGTATCGACACCAAGGTCTGTTTCTCGCATCGCTTTTTCAATTGCCCGAACAATCTTATCCGGCTCAAACGATACGATGCCACCACTCCGTTTTACTACTTGTATCATTTTGTATCCTCCTTAGAGTCTTCTATCATTTCAAATGTTGTCTGCCCCCATCACCGTTAGCGCACGGCCTATATACAGACAACATACTGAATATTCATTCAACATATAGTGGTAGTCCACCAATATGCCCACAACATATTGTATCACAAAACACATTTGCCCATCGAACGGATTTGTCCAAAAACTGCTTTTTGTAAGCAGTCATGAAATTCAAATCACTTCAAAAAAACCTTGCGCTTTCAGTTTCTTAAGAAAACGACATATATGAGGGACTCAGCCCAAGCAATATTTCTTTTCATGCTCATACGCTATTTACATCAAAAATGTATTTTTGTTAGGTATCTATAAAAAATCCCTAAGATTAAAAATATCTCAGGGATTTTTCATTTATAGTTACACATTCAGTTCAAAATAACTTATAGACTTACCGACCACTAACGTTCCAAATAATCCAACACTTCTTCCATAGTTTGCCACAAGTATAACCCTTCTCTGTACCCACGCATCAATGAAATGCGTTTCATTTGGTCATCAGAAGTTTCTAAATCTCGTACAGATTTCGGCCTTTCTACAAATACACCCTTTGCACTACCATCTTCTGCCAGCACAGCCACACACGGAATCTTTGCCTTATCAATGCCAATCAAATCCATAATGGTCTGCTCTAGTCCATCACGTCCAATCACGCGCACCTCAATATTTGGACATTCTTCCGCAAGCCATCTAAATAGTGCATAATGGATGACACAGTCAGAACACCAAGACTCACTAATCATTAAAATACGCGCATGCTTAATCGCGTTAAGTTGCTCTAGGTAAACCTCTAGCGGTTTTTCTTTTTTCTGATGATTGTCATATAATTCAACAACCTTTCCCATTAATTCCGGATCTTTTTTCAGGTAATCCAAAATGGGTTCAGCACGATTGAAAATATCGTTTAACATGTTCGACCACCTCTTCAAATTTGATTATTATTCAGGGTTCCTGTATGCTATTTACCCAATTTAAGCTCTAATATCACTGTTTTTATAATCTGCTTCATAACAATCCTGAAAATAATTTCATCACAGAAAAGTCATAACTACTACACAATCGGGTATACATCGTACAGCGCTATATGCCCATCTTAGTTAATCACGGTGATACTACGTCACAAATTAGATTACCCTGTAGGAGGTGTTTTGATGCATATCAAACAAAATAATAAGCTGCTCTTCCTGATAATTTTTATGCTATTAACCTTAAGTGCAACCATAAACTTTGCCACCATACCTAATTCACCAAGCACTAGTAGCACTATTAAATTTGATAAAATGTACTACACCATTTCCCTTACCGATGTTTTAAAACCACAACTCTTAAGTCTATCTGGCAAAAAACTAACCATCAAATCCCTCAAAGTTACCAGTGGTAGTGAGTTTATACAATTAGAAAAAGGTAATATTATTAAACCTCTCGCTCTAGGTTTTGCAACGATTGAAGCTACAGCTACTACTGGTGAAAAAGTAAGTACCAGCGTCAATGTCTATGAAGGCATTATTTGTAGTACTTATAAACTAGCCTTAACCGTTGGTGAAACCACTACTTTAGACCTGAAATCCAAAGAAGGTAAAAAAATCCTTTCAGAGCTTCAATACGTCTCAATTAACCCAACAATCGCCACTATTGATAACACTGCAACCGTAACGGCACTAACACCTGGTGAAACAACCATCAATATCGGTAATAGCCAAGAATCCATACTCATCCAAGTAGGCGTTTTTTCACCCGATGACACCTCAAAAGCCACTTATGTAACGCTTGATAATTTAGATTTTCAACTCTACAATACCTACCTCGCTGACAACACGAGTATCTTAGAAGCTAATCCAAGCAAACAAGCATATCCTATAATCACAGATGGCAACATGATGCTACAACCTGCTCAAGTTAAATTAAACAGCTCAAATCCTTCAATTTTATCTATCATCTCAAAAGGGTACGACTACAATACGTTTTATGCTAAAAAAGCGGGAACTGTCAATATAACAGTCACCGCTAATGGTTTAAGTAAGGTATTCCCAATTCGTGTCACATCTGAGCCTAAGATAAAGTCCTTAGAGATTATTAAAAAAGATAGCTTTTATAACCCCGTTACATGGAATCAAATTAAAATTGGCTTAGATATGTACCTCGTGCTTCAAGTTACTTATACGGATGGCAGTGTTCGGGAGTTAATGGGGTCTTCTGACGGTGTCACTTGGAAATCCAGCAATCCCAGTATTGCACTCCTAGATGAGCACAGAATGCAAGGTCAAAAAGTCGGCACTGTAACCATTACTGCAACTTACCGTGGTAAGCGTACAAATTTTAAAATGAATATCGTCACCGACCAACATTAGTTCTATTTCATAAATCTCTTTGCTAAAGACAGTTTAGATGCTTTATACGGTGGATACTTAATATCAGGGTCAACCCAACTACCAGTCTTAACTATACTTTTTTGATGCGAGAATGTCTCAAAACTATATTTGCCATGGTAGCGACCCATACCACTATTACCAACGCCTCCAAACGGCATTTCAGAATTGACTAAGTGAATGATGCCATTATTGATGCACCCACCACCAAACTCTACATTTTCTTTGAAAAATTCTTCTGCACCTTGATTTTCAGTAAATAAATACAGAGCCAAGGGGTATCTATTTTGTCGAATAATGGCTAACGCTTCCGTCATAGATTTATAGGTCATAATTGGCAAAATAGGTCCGAATATTTCTTCTTGCATAATTAAATCATCCATTGAAACCTGATCAATTAAAGTTGGCGCGACATAACGTTCTTCTTCAACAATTTGACCACCGTGTATTATTTGACCACTGCCCATCAAGCGCTTCAAAGCCGCTACGCGTTTATCATTCACTATTCTACCAAAGCTATCGCTCTCTCTTGGTTCTTCACCGTAATATGCTAGCAGTGTTTCCTTCATCTTCTCAATAAATTGCTCTTTAACAGACTCGTGAATCAATAAATAATCTGGGCAAACACAGGTTTGACCCGCATTAAAAAACTTTGCCCACATGAGGCGTTTTGCCGCTACCTCTAAATTTGCAGTTTGGTCCACAATGGCTGGACTCTTGCCACCCAATTCTAATGTTACCGGCGTCAAATGAGCAGCGGCCATTTTAGCAATCTGTTTTCCTACATTCGGGCTACCCGTAAAGAAAATGTGGTTGAAGTGGAAGCGTTCTATCAACATAGGACCCACCAATGCTCCAGGCCCTTGAACAACACTAATATAATCTCTGGGATATATCTCTTCTATTAATTTTAAAATCACATCTGATACATGTTTCGTCTGATCCGATGGTTTGAGTATAGCACAATTACCAGCAGCTATAGCACCAATAAGCGGTGCTATTAACAGTTGGAAAGGATAGTTCCAAGGCCCAATAATCAACACAAGACCAAAAGGTTCATAACGAATACTGCTTTGCGATGGTTGAAGAACCACTGGGGTCATAATTTTCTTAGGTTTCATCCATTGTTTTAACTGTTTCATAGCTACGTTAATCTCTTCATACAAAATTCCCATTTCAGAGGTATAAGCTTCATATTCAGGTTTGTGCAAATCTAAATATAATGCCTCAATGATTTCCTTTTCATTGCGCTTAATTGCCTGTTTGAGTTTTTTAAGTTGTTCTATCCTAAAATCATAACTTCGTGTCCATCCATTATCAAAAAATGTCCTCTGCATGTCAAATGTCTGTTTAATATACTCTGAATCCATTATGAAATCCTCCCTCTCTTGAGACAGTTATTTTATACAACTGCCATGGTTGTTTACTTCAAAAAACAACTATTTTCAATCGCATCCGCTAGCTGTCTCATTAAATTCACAGAATGCTGAAGTGTTAAAAAATAAAAATTTTCCGTCCCCTGCTTCTCTGAACCAACAATCCCAGCATTCTTAAGTGCCTTTAAATGATGTGAAATAGCCGGTCTCGATAACTTTATCCGTTCATCCAACTGTCCAACATTCAACCGATCATGGATAGCCAACTCAATTAAAATTTGTTGCCTGTTTGCATCTGCTAAAACACTAAACATTGGGACAGCCTCTTGAAAAAGACCTACCGCTTCCTGTAACGTCTCATCACTTTCATGATTTTTCCGCATGATTGCACCTCTTAGATAGTTATATTATTACAATACGTTTATCTGTTTAAACATTTAAACCTTTATAATTACAATGTATCAACTTATATGAGCTCAGTCAAGCAAAATCAAAATCAAAAACGAAAAAAAGAACCTGCATAATTGCAAGTTCTTTTCTTGGTCTTTTTACCAATTAACCGGCGACGTCTTACTCTCCCGGAGGGCTGCCCCTCAAGTACCATCAGCGCTGAAAAGCTTAACTTCCGTGTTCGGGATGGGAACGGGTGTATCCTTTTCGCTATAGCCACCAGATTTAGTTGAAAGTTTGCACTTTCAAAAC
>JBGSUZ010000308.1:0-3468 GCA_041753235.1 Acidaminobacteraceae bacterium | reverse complement strand
GAGTTAGAAGAATTCTACGCTAAAGAGTCATTAATCGACGTAAAAGTAACTGAAGCTGTTAAAGGCGGCGTTGTTGCTTACTACAAAGAAGCTAGAGGCTTCATCCCTGCATCACAACTTTCTGTTAAGTTCGTTGATGATGTTAGAGAATTCGTTGGCAAAACGCTTAATGCTAAAGTTATCGAGTTCAACCGTGAGAGAAAAAGAGCAGTATTCTCGCACAAAGTTGTTATGCAAAAAGAATTAGTTGCAAAGAAAGCTAAAGTTTGGGAAAAAGCGCTTGTTGGCGCTACTATCGAAGGCGAAGTTAAGCGTATCACTAACTTCGGCGTGTTCATTGATCTTGGTGGCATCGATGGTATGGTTCATATCTCTGAGTTAACTTGGGGCAGAATCAAATCTCCACAAGAATTAGTGAAAATTGGTCAAACAGTATCTGTTAAAGTTATTGGCGCTGACCAAACTAAAGAGAAAATTTCTCTTAGCTTAAAGCAACTTAAAAGCGATCCATGGAGCACTTTCGAAGAGAAATACGTTGTTGGTCAAATCTACACTGGTAGAGTTGTAAACTTAACTGATTTCGGCGCATTCGTTGAATTAGAGCCAGGCGTTGAAGGCCTTGTACACGTATCTCACATCTCTAAAAAGAGAATCGAGAAACCTTCAGACGAGCTTAAAATTGGCGACTCAAGAGAAGTTAAACTTCTTGAAGTTGACGTTAATAATAAGAAAGTTAAACTTTCTATTAAAGAAGCTCAAGAGCCAGTTGCTGAAGCAGAAGAAACTGTTACAGAGTAATCTGTTACAACAAAATGACCGTTTATTTTTTAAACGGTCATTTTTTATATCGCTCAGTTTAAGTTTTTAGAAGGCGCACAGCTTTTCAAACTTGTTTAGAACGGCTTAATATTGGTATACTAAAATATATAAACAGGGGAAAAAATTTAAAAGGGGAATACGCTATGGATGCTTATGAAAAGTTTAAAGCTCAAGTCCTAAAAAAAACTGGGCTGGATCTCTCTTTGTACAAAGAAAGACAAATGAAACGCCGAATCGAATCCTTAATCAAACGTCACAATATTAGCGATTTCGAATCGTACTTCAAATTACTAGACTCTAATAAAGAAGTATTTGACGAATTCATGAATTATTTAACCATTAACGTGTCTGAGTTTTATCGCAACCCTGAGCAGTGGGAAATCATGCTTAAGGAAGTGTTCCCAGAAATCCTTAGCAAGAACAAGCGTCCAAAGATTTGGAGTGCCACATGTTCAACAGGTGAAGAGCCTTACACAATTGCTATGGTTTTAAGCAACCTTATGCCGCTCAAGGACATCAAAATCCTTGCAGCAGATATAGACAAGGAAGCTCTTAAAAAAGCCCAGATTGGCGTCTATACCGCTAAGAGCTTAGAGAACGTGCCTAAACCTTTTGTAGACAAGTATTTTGAAAAGATAGGCAATACTTATAAAATCTCAGATGAAATAAAGCGTTGTGTTGAATTTAAGCAAATGAATCTATTAGATGATCCTTATCCAAAAGACTATGACATCGTCATTTGCAGAAATGTTATGATTTATTTCACAGAAGAAGCGAAAGATAAAATGTACCATAAGTTTAATGGTGCACTTATTGACGGTGGTATTTTATTTGTCGGTAGTACGGAACAAATTATTATGCCAAACCGTTACAAGTTTGAGTCTAGAAAAACTTTCTTCTATAGAAAAAACAGCAAACTTTAGTATAAATATTTACAACAAAAAGGCTAGTTCCAATACCGAAAGGAATGGACTAGCCTTGATTTATGTTTTATTAAATTAGAAACTGTTGACTATACTTTAATATCTATATTGCCTCCAACATTCGGAACGACACTCCGTTCCATCATTTGGCGCAAAGCATCTGTATTTTGTTCAATATTGTCCATCGCCAACTTCTGAACCGAAATTGAGACTTGAGCTTTGTATAGGGCCATACCCATTGGCATACTACTTGATATTTCCATAGCCTCACTCCTTCCTTAAAGGCACATTCAATTACTCTATGCAAAATTGATTTACTTCATTTAAACAGTCTCTTACATATTATTATACCCCAAAATAACATATAAAAACATTAATAGTGCAATTATACTTTAGATTATGATATAATATTTTCGCTGTAAACGGAATATTTATTTGATTATACATTGTTAATTCATATAGGAGGAAGCCTTTGAGCAAGCGTGAACACTTTGAAACCCCAACAGAAGTCATTTTGAAAAATCAAATCATTATTAATGATATAAAGCAAAAAAACCAAGAATTGTACGAAAATCTTGGCAGAAAATATAAGTATCTAATTCTTACTTATGGTTGTCAAATGAATGAGCACGATTCAGAAAAATTAATCGCCATGCTCAACGATATGGATTTTGAACCAACTGACAGTAAAAAAGAGGCAGATTTAATTATCTTTAATACCTGCTGTGTTAGGGAAAATGCAGAGTTAAAGGTCTTTGGTAACCTCGGGTCCCTTAAACCCTTTAAAAAGAAAAAGCCTCATCTAAAGATTGTTGTCTGCGGATGCATGATGCAACAACCACATATCGTTGAAGAAATTAAGCAAAAATACAGACACGTTAATTTAGTGTTTGGTACTCATAATCTACACAACTTCCCATACCTTTTAAACCAAACATATGGTGCATCGGGCACACTAGTAGAAGTATGGGACGAAGAAGGTCAAGTGATTGAAGGACTGCCAGTAGAGAGAAAACTAGACACAAAAGCCTTTGTTAATATCAGTTATGGTTGCAATAACTTTTGTACCTACTGTATTGTGCCCTATACCCGTGGACGTGAACGTAGTCGTACACCAGAAGCCATTATCCATGAAATAACAGAATTGGTTTCCCATGACGTGAAAGAAGTTACTTTGCTCGGTCAAAATGTCAACTCCTACGGCAAAACCTTGGACAACCCAATAGATTTTCCGGATTTGCTCAAAATGGTCAGCGCCATCCCTGGTTTAAAGCGCATACGTTTCATGACCTCTCATCCAAAAGACATTTCTGACAAGCTTCTAGAGACCATGGCTACATGCGACAACGTTTGTAAATACCTGCACCTGCCAATACAAAGTGGCAGCGACCGCTTGTTAAAACTTATGAATCGCCATTATACAAAGGCAGACTATCTTCGTGTTGTTGAAAAAGCAAGGGCACTAATGCCAAACATAAGCTTTACGACAGATTTAATTATCGGGTTCCCAGGCGAAACGGAATCGGATATTGAAGAGACAAAAGACCTCATTCGTCAGGTACGCTACGATTCGGCCTTTACCTTCATGTATTCTTCAAGAAAAGGTACCCCAGCAGCTGAAATGGACGGGCATTTAACCGAAGAAGAGAAACACAAACGCTTCCATGAAATCTTAGGTGTTCTTAATCCTATAGCCATTGAAAAGAACAAGTCTGCTATTGGTCAA
>JBGSUZ010000307.1:0-7585 GCA_041753235.1 Acidaminobacteraceae bacterium | reverse complement strand
GTAGCGGCACTGATTTATTGAATTTTATACGTTCGCTGTAGGTGTCCAAATAACTATAGGCATGCTCTTGTCCTTCAATTTGCCTAATCCATGCATTTTTAACCTTTTGCTCAACATTTTCTCGGAGTCCCCCAGGTCTGCTGAATAGGCAACCTAAACTACAGCCAATGTCTTCAAAGGCGTGTTTTGGATAACTGCTTAAATTGACTTGGTGTGCTTCCAAATAGTCTCTTAGTTTTTTGAAAGTTACATTGTACTGAATCATATTGCCAGTGTTAATGTCGTTAATTTCATTGGTTTTGGCTATACAAGGCGACAAAAAGGCTATATCCGATGTATGGTTCTCGTATTTTCTAAGGTAGATAGCCGTACACATCATCGGACTATGAACGGGTGCTAGGTTTTGAAGCAACTCATTTTTATACTTTTCAATATAGGCCACAATTGCCGGACAAGGCTGTGAAATAACAGAAGTAAGGCTATTTTCTTTGATGGCCTTTAGGTACGCCCAAGTGGTTATGTCCGCACCATAAGATACGTCGTAAACCACGTCAACGCCTCTTGACTTCAAGTACCCAAATAGGTTTTCAAAGTCTAAGAAATTGACACGTACCGATGGCGCTGCAATGACAGAAATGCGCTTTCCCTTTTCAAGGTCTTCGAAAAAACGTTCCGTATCGTCTGTGAAATTTCTAGCATCGTGGTCACAAACATCTATACATTTACCGCACAAAATACATTTATCGGTGTCCACTTTTACCTTATTTGCACCGTCTACGGCATAGGAAATATTGGCTTCAAACGCAAGACAATTTCGAATGCATTTATTACACCCTACACAATTTTCTTCATTAACTGTAATGATGCCTACCATAAGCGCCTCCATTTTTATTTATTTTCAGCCCGTCGTTTCATAACCTACAATTTGAACTGCATGACCAAGGCTTCCAGTTTCTTAGCGACTTCTGAGAGTTCTTTTGCCGCGTCGCTGGTTTCCTTAGAACCCGAAGTGACTTCCCTAAAAGCAATGGCTATTTCCTGTGTATTTTGAGAGACGATACTTGCCCCCGATGAAATTTCATAAGAGGTTTGCGTGATCTTTTGAATTTTTTCAAGCGCTGTTTCTGAGTTCTGAGAGACTTCGTTGGAGGACACTGAAAGCGCCATAGCAGATTTTGCAATTTCGTCTACCCCTTTGGCTGCCTCTGCTAAGCTGTCAGCTACATTATTAGAGTTGACTGCCAAATCCCCAATTTCTTTAGTAATTTGGCTCGATTTTTCCGCTGCCTTAATGACAGATGTGGAAATGTCTCCCGTTATAGCAGTCTGCTCAGTTACAGCGGCTGCAATGGTTCCCGTAATAGACATAATTTCTTTAATGACGTCTGTAATGGTTTCTACTGCACTGACTACGTCGGTCATATTCGCCTGCATGGTGTCGATTTGTTCACCAATTTCCTCTGTTGCTTCTGCGGTTTGCTTGGCGAGTTCTTTGACTTCATTGGCAACGACAGCAAAGCCTTTTCCGGCTTCGCCTGCACCTGCGGCCTCTATGGCTGCATTAAGCGCTAACATGTTGGTTTGGTCTGCAATGTCGTTAATGACCTCTATTATTTTGCCTATTTGTTTAGACGAATTGTTGAGTTTTTCAATGATTCGATTCGTGTCTTTAGCATTTTCACCTGCGTTGCTGGTAATATGTATCGACCGCTCGCAGTTTCTGCTGATTTCAGTCAGTGACAGGCTAATTTCCTTCACCGCTGTTGCAACATTGCCAACCGAGTTAGAGACTTCCTTAACTGAACCCGAGGCACTATTGATGTTCTCTGAAATTTGCTCCACAATGTCTGTAACTTGACCGACTACGGTTGAGGTCTGACTTGACGCAGTTGCTAAGTTCTTCGTCGTTTCGGACATTTCCCCGACTGAGGAAGCGACAATACCCATACTCAGGCTAATCTTAGAAAGTTCTTCGGCGGTTTCTTCTACCCCTGTCGTCATTTCGGATATGGCTGTGGTCACCGCACTTGCTTTAGCGGTTACACTGCCACTGTTGGCAGACAGTTTGTCTGCGACTTTTAAAAGCCCTTCCGATGAGTTATTTAGTATGGTTGTCGTACCGTATATATTTTTCATAATGCCCTGCACGGTCTCAATTAGCAGGTTAAAATATCTGCCTAATTCGCCCATTTCACTTCTCGTTTTAATGGACAAGCGATTGGTCAGGTCGTGTTCCATGACAGTTTCACGCAGTTTATCAATGATTTGAAGTGATGGTTTGATGTACATAATAAAGTTTTTTGTACTTGCAACTAAGACTAAAAAAATACCCATTAGGATTTGCGAGAACATGTAAATGTTCCAAATATCTTTTGGAATGCCAATTAGTTTTCCTGCTATCAGCGAAATAATAAAGGTTACAGGAATCACTAACAGCATGGTGTTGAGCAAATAGGATATGAGGTTCTTTGTGTAATCCGCTTCTTTTTTCTTAATCAATTTGACCCCTCCTCGTATGGTTAACCCACTGTTCTCCCTAGGCACTGCATCACTTTTTTGATTAAGTCCGGTGAATTAAAAGGTTTGAGCATATAGTTTGCTGCCCCGGCTTGTATGGCTTTGTTAATGTTAGCCTTCTCACCTTCGGTTGTCAGCATCAGTACGGGCAGGGCTTTGAGGTTTTCATTGGCTTTCATGGCTTTTAACAATTCAAAACCATTAAGGACAGGCATATTCCAGTCTGAAATCACTAATACCACTTGTTGATATTCTTTGCTGAGTATCTCCAGTGCTTCTTTGCCATCGCTTGCTTCAAGCAGTTCAAACCCAACCGCTTCAATGGCGTGTTTTACAATTTTTTTTATGACGGGGGAATCATCTGCAAATAATATTTTCTCACTCATCTTAATGGCCTCCTTGTTTATTCTCACTCTCCGACTACCTAGCGAACCATTTTTCGAACCAATGTCGACACCCAGATGCCTACCATAATAATGCCAAAAACCATTTCAAATGCGGACACAATCAAACTGCCGCCCACTGGTACGACGTTGCCATAACCTACCGTTGAGAAGGTTACTAAACTAAAGTGATACCAAATAATCAATTGGTCAAGTGGAGGAAATGGCGCTTGTAGGGTAGGTCGAAAGGCAATTACCTCATTGTTTATGTTGACCCCAAAAAACATGTACAGTGTGCCGCAGGTTAACACGAGTACCATCGATGTAATGAGGCTGAAAAACGGCCTTTCTCCATAGCCGCAGGTGAGTTTTCCAATTAGGGACTTGAATTTTGCAAGACCTTTTAAATTTATACTTTCTGTATTTTTATACAAGTAGAAGTACTCGCCACTCAAATCCATGAGCTTGCAATTTTCATATAGTTCACTGAACTGGCTGTATACATCTGCTGCAAAACGTACTTCGCGTTGTTCCTTTATATTCATATTAATTTGATCTAAATAAGTATTTTTACTAACTTGTGTTTTTTGTAAGGCATCTTCAAAATAGAATTCTATGAATTTTGGTTTCAGTAATTTGGTGTTTCTCAAATCACTTTCACAAATACGAACGGTATCAAAACTGACGTCTAGGAATATTGCATCCTTTAAAGACACACTCTCGAAACGAGAAAAATAGAAGTGACTTTTTTCAAAAATACTCATGGAAAGGTCACAGTTCACAAATTTTGCTGAGAGTTCACAGTCCTTAAATAGAGAGGGCGCGTCGTCAATACTCGCTTCTCCTTTTATACTGTTCATAAAACGGCTGTCTCTAAAAATAGTAGTAAAACCTAGGGTATAGCATTCAGAAAAATTACAGCCTACAAATGCACAGTTCTCAAAGAGCACGTTGCTTAGGCCACAAAAGTTAAAATTGCAATAATAGAAGCGCTTGTTTTCAACCTTAGTTAGTTGGCTCTCGTTTGTTGCAGCTTCACAACCAAAGTTGACTTCGTTAAAATGAGCAAATCTGTATTCGTCGGCAGTGAAGACAAAATAGCCGTTTACGTTTTCTTTGGCTGTCGCGTCAAAACTTACCTCTGTAATAGCTTCGCCACCCATCAAATTTTGTAGGTAGGAGGTCACGAAGACCTCATTTTCCTCTTTTCTTTGTGTAGCACTTTCTCTAATGGCTTGTTCTAATTTTTTGTAATCAAATTTAGGCATTTAAAGGACCCCTCACTTTTCAATTTGCCTTCTTCCCCCTATACCCAACTACAAGGCATTAAAATACCTTTAAATCAGCTTTTTTAGTTTTATAAGCATTACTTTACAATTTTTTTTAAGTGTCCAATTGCGTCGACAATTGCTTCCGGAGCCAATACAAATTCTGCCCCACCTAGTTTTACCGCCTCTCCAGGCATGCCAAATACAACGGAACTGATGCTGTCTTGGGCAATCGTAACCGCCCCTGCATCTCGCATCAATTTCATTTCATACGCGCCATCGCTGCCCATTCCCGTTAGAATAATCCCTATCGCATTTTTGCCGTAATGCTGGACAACGGATTTTAACAAGTGACTAACAGAAGGGCGTAGTCCCTTATCCGGCAGGTCTTTCGTCAAATGAATCCGATTGCTCTCGACTGTCAAATGAAAGTCATCTGGCGCAAAATAGGCAACACCTGGTTCAAGATAATCCCCTTGCTCTGCAATGCGCACGCGAAATCCTGAAGCCGTTTCCAACCACTTTGCAAAGCTTCCTATAAACCCCGGCGCCATATGCTGTACAACGACTATTGGTAGTGAAAAGTCTTTTGGAAGACCGGATAAGATTTTTTCAAGAACAGCAGGACCACCCGTAGACGCTCCAATGGCGACAATACGCGCATCTTCAATTTTTCCCTTTACCGTTAGCGTATCTAGCTGTTTAGATTTCCCTAATGGAATGGAACCGAATCGCCTAATTACTTTGATCTCGCTCATCAACTTTAAATAGCTGATGAGTGTCGCTGATTCCTTTCCATGATTAGGGTTTTCCATACCCGCAGGCTTCTTCACAACTGCCAATGCGCCAGCTTCTATCGCTTTATATGTGTTCAGGGTTTCCTCACCTTCATAACTATTAGTAACAATGACAATTGGCGTTGGTGTATTTTGCATAATCTGTCGTGTCGCTTCAATACCACTTAACTTTGGCATAATAATGTCCATTGTCACAACATCTGGCTTTAACTGCGCAACAGCGCGTATAGCAGCTTCACCGTCTCCAACAATGCCTACAATTTGTATCTCTTTATCTGAACTAAGAACATTGATTAACAACTCTCTCTCAACCGCTGAATCTTCTACTATCAATACTCTAATCATCATTGAACCTCCGTGCCAATGAGTCTTTTTACCACGTCTAGGAGATTGCTTTGATCAAATGCACTTTTAACAATATAGGCATTTGCACCAACATCGATACCTCTCTCCTGATCCTCTCTTGATGCCAGTGTGGTAATTAAAATAACTGGAAGAGACTTGGTATTCCTATTTTGTCGTATTTTTTCTGTTAGGTCGAAGCCTGTCATGCCTGGCATATTGACATCTGATAAAACAATGTCATAGGCATTCGCCTTCACTTTTGACAGCGCCTCTATACCGTTTGTCGCTGTCTGTACAAAATAGCCCGCTGTCTCCATAATATTTTTTAGGAAAGTCCGGGTTGTAATAGAGTCATCTACCACAAGAACAGAAGCTTTCCGTTCCATGGTTTTGACACTTTCCTCACTTGTCTGTAAGGGATTTTGTAATACCGATGCTTGCACCGCCGATTTTAGGAGATTAGGTACGCTCAGTATCAGCACCGTTTGCCCTGAAGGCAGCACTGTCGCACCAGAAATATTTCTCACTTGAGTCAACTGCGGGCCGAGCATTTTAAAGAGTACTTCCTGCTCATAATGTATAGAATCAACCAAAAATGCGATGCGTATTCCGGTTGCGGTCAGAACAAGCAGTTGCAAATACCCTTCTTGCTGCTTGGCCGTTTCAGTAATGCCCAGTACAGCGGACAAGCGCACTAATGAAATCGGAGAATTGTCCAAAATAATGACCTCTCTGTTTTCAATCAGCCTAATTTCACTTGACCGAACTCGTACAACGCGCTCTACATACATCGTCGGCAAAACAAATTCCTGATTGCCTGCTGTAACAAAAATACCCCTGAAGTTTGCTATGGTAAGTGGCAATACTATATGAAATTTAGTCCCTATCTCTGCCTTAGTTTCAACGGTAATGCTCCCACCCAGCTTTTCTACTTTTTCTTGAACAATTGACAACCCCAGACCTCTCCCTGAAATTTCTGTAATAATTGGGCTGGTTGATACACCCGAAAAAAATACATATGAAATCAATTCTCGATCCGAAAGTGATGCAATCTGTTCCGTCGATAAGGTTCCTGATTTCAACATAGCCTCTCGTACGCTTTCCGCAGCAATCCCAGCACCATCATCTGCAATTATTAGTTCAACTTTATGGTCTTTAGGCAAGACTTCAATGGCTATTTTCCCACTAATCGGTTTCCCTTTCTTTTCTCTGACTTCGGGTTTTTCAATGCCATGATCCACACAATTTCGAATGAGATGAATCATGGGCTCCCTTAGCTCTTCTAAAATACGCCGATCAATCTCAATGTCATCTCCTTTGATTTCTAAAACTACCTGCCGTCCGCCATCTTTCGCTAAATCTCGAACTACTTTAGGCATCATTTCAAGCAAATATGAAAAGGGAAATAACGTGACCTTTTTCATACCATCCATCAGGGCGTCAATCATACCATCTAAAGCCTGACTGTCTCGCTCAGCAGATTTATAAAGGGCATTGATTGCAACTTCTGTACTTTGTATAAATTCACTGTTCCAGTCTAAAAAGTCCATAATTTTATTTAGGGCGTGTGTGTTTTCCATTTCCTCAGGACTTACTTTCAATTTTGACTTATCCTGAATACAATTACGCACTTCCTGAATTGCAGGTAACACTAAAGTCCTTTCTTTTTTCCACTTCGCATAAGTGTTTTTTACACGCTTAACATCTCCCGTCAGTCGTATTGCCGACTGATTGGCAGAGAGTAACACCTCAGACTGCAGCAGAAGTTCTGCCAGCCTAGAAGAAGGCACTCTAAGTGTTTCTTCTGTCGGAACTGCTTTTAAATACACCTGAGGCTTTAGCTCATTTTGCATTGGCGCAATTTCATCGGCTGAGGGTTCTTGAAACGAAATAATAGGTTCTTCTTTAGCTTGAACCGCTTCGTCCACATGCTCCACTGGTGCTTGTGGAATGGTTTCTATCTCATTTAACCTCGTTGACTCGGCTGTCGGCTTAACCCGCTCTATTCTTCCAATTAATTCCTTTTCAAATATATGTTCATCAGTCGTTAATCCTTGTTCCAAATTGGCAAGCCGTTGTGCGAGAAAATCAACCGTTTCCTGCAATAAATCAAAAACATCCGTCGTCAGCAGCAGCGTCTTCTTTTTCATTAGACTAAAAATACTTTCGAGTGCCTGACAGACCATTTCCATATCCGTCAAATTCACAGCTCTCGCGGCACCTTTTAGACTATGCGCTTCTCGAAAAATAATTTCGACACGTTCGGTTTCCTCCA
>JBGSUZ010000306.1:0-1788 GCA_041753235.1 Acidaminobacteraceae bacterium | reverse complement strand
GCAAAGGACATGGTGCCACCACAGCTAGGACATTTATGAACCTTCGTAGAGGTTTCGCTCATGATAATGCCTCCTAGAGTCCTGTATTTTGACCGCAATTAGGACAGAATTTTGGGTTGCCGCTTAAATCTGCTTGGCAGTTAGCACATTTTTTACTGAGACCAGCACCGCATTCAGGACAGAATTTAGAACCGGCTGGAATACCTTTGCCACAGCTTGGACAGAAACTATTACCTGCTGCGGTTAGTGCCGCTTGAGGTGCTTGCTGTGGTTGTGCAGCAAAACCGTTGCCAGAAAAAGCATCTGCCATAGCTTTGCCAATACCAGCACCTGCACCCATACCAGCGCCCATGCCTGCAAGGCCGCCGCCTTCGTTTTGAGCGGCGTCACGAATTGCCTCAGCCGTTTGGTACTTCATGTACTGATTCAAGTCCCCAATAGCGCCCATTTGTGCACGTTTATCAATTGCCTCTTCAACAGATTCAGGGAGCGAAATATTTTCAATTGCAAAGTCTGAAGCAATTAAACCATAGGCTGCAAAACGCTCACTGACCCTAGCTTGAGCTGCTTTACCAAGCTCATCGTATTGGGTCGCAAGGTCTATAGCTGGAATTTTGGACTCGGCTAACGTATCTGAAACGGTTGAAACAATAAGGCCCTTTAGGTGTTCTGTAATTTGCTCAACTGTATAGTAGGCATTTGTGCCTAACACTTCCTTGAGGAATGTTACAGGCTCACTTACTTTAAAGGAATACATACCAAAACCTCTGAGTCTAAGCACGCCAAAGTCAGCATCCCGCATCATGATTGGGTTGGTAGTGCCCCATTTTTGATTTAAGAATTGCTTGGTATTAATAAAATAAACATCTGTTTTGAAATGGTTCTCAAGTAAGTATTTCCAGTTTGAAAGTGAAGTTAAGATTGGCATGGTGTCAGTATGGAGGGTATATTTTCCCGGTTGGTAAACGTCAGCAATTTGCCCTTGATAGACAAAAACCGCCACCTGTGAAGGTCTTACAATTAATTGTGCATTTTCTTTGATTTGTTGCTTATCTGTCATAGGAAACTTGTAAACCATAGCATCCTGAGCATTGTCTTCCCAATGAACGACCTCTAAAAATTCACCTTTAATAAAATTGAATAAACCCATATAAAAAACCTCCTCGTATGTTTAAGTGAGTTGTTTTAGTAAATTAAGAACTACTATTATCTTAGCATTTTTTATAGGAGATAGTCCAATAGATTGAACTGCCAAAGCTTAACAACTATAATGAAAATAACGAGAATGAAGGACTCATAGTGCGAACTTAGTAAGGAGTTACAAAAATGATTAAATTCCCCATGGACCAATATTTACGAAGTGCATCCGTGCAGATAGGCGAAGACCACCAGAGCAGTCAATACCCGTTTAACTTAGCGGCGGTTGAAGCACTGCAATCAGTGGGAGAACTGATATTTCACCCTAATGTTACTTTTTTGGTCGGCGAAAATGGCAGTGGAAAGTCAACACTCTTAGAGGCCATAGCTACGGCCTACGGTTTTAACCCAGAAGGGGGCACTAAGAATTTTAATTTTTCAACAGAAGCCACTCATTCTATGCTCCATAGCAGCATAAAGCTGGTCAAGGGCATAAAAAAGCCTCAGGACGGGTTTTTCCTGAGGGCTGAAAGTTTCTATAATTTAGCGACAACCATTGACGAACTAGACAGGGAAAAAGGCAGTTCACCGCCTATTATTGCTTCTTACGGTGGCGTGTCTTTACACCATCAATCCCATGGAGAATCCTTT
>JBGSUZ010000305.1:0-2420 GCA_041753235.1 Acidaminobacteraceae bacterium | reverse complement strand
AGCCTATTTAGAAGATCAGTATGAGGAAAAATTCAAAATAAAAAGCATCAAATTTTTTGTAAAGTCTTTAGGGGCAAAACAAGAAATTATTGCAGAAGCTAGTCCATTGAACAATCCTGAGATTACTTTTGAAATCAGTCGGTTAGTTGAATGTGGAGAAGATGTTACTCGTTGTTATAGTGAGAGCTATGCAAGTATCGTATGGGAAAATGAATTCAAAAAGAAATTCAGAGAGTTTTTTGTCCATGAGAGGATACAAGTTTATAAATTTGCTCTATATTTTGGTTATATGGAGTTACCGGGTAAGGTCATAACGTTTGATGAGTTAATGAGTAGGTATGGTGGCAAAAATATGGCAGTGTCAATTACTATTGATGTAATCGGACAATACGACGAAAATAACAAAAGTAATTATGAGAAAGACATTTTGAAAGTTGTCAAGTATTTAAAAAAATTCAAAATAGACGATGCTGATCTTTATTACAGTATTTATCCTGTCAAGGGTGAGCGGTTTAATCATGATACCGCATATACTTTTAATTCAAAAGAAATTATGGAAACGAAAGATGTGAATGATGTTAATAGATGCATTAATATGGAAAATGGAGTGTATGTAGATGTTAGATAATAAATTGATGAAGTAAGGAATGACAGAACAAGCAAAATCAAAATACAAGCAAACAGGAGGGGAATTTTGACAGAAGAAGAATCTGCAAAGAAAAAGAGTAAGAAGAAAAAAATAATTACTGGCATCATTGTTATAAGTATAACTGTAGTGAGTGTTATAGGGCTAAGTATTTACACCAAAATTCAAGAAATTCAGAGCATGAATGGTTTAGAGGCAACGTTTTATACCATAGAAACCATGGCGAAAATTAAGGGTGATGATTCCGGAGCTAGAGAAATTTTCTCTTTATTAAGGGAAATCACACATTCAAAAGAAAAAAAACCAATGCTATGGCAAGAAAAGCGAAGAATGAAAGCCTATTTAGAAGATCAGTATGAGGAAAAATTCAAAATAAAAAGCATCAAATTTTTTGTAAAGTCTTTAGGGGCAAAACAAGAAATTATTGCAGAAGCAAGCCCAGTGAACAATCCTGAGATTACTTTTGAAATCAGTCGGTTAGTTGATGCTAAGGATCTTACTCGTTGTTATGGTGAGCGCTATGAGAATATCGTATGGGAAAATGAATTCAAAGAGAAATTTAATGATTTTCTTGTCAAGGAGAAGATAACATTCTATAAACTTGATTCAAATTTTTGGTGTCATGAAAACGTAGTAGGTAAAGTCATATCATATGATGAATTAATGAGGCGTTATGGTGGCAAAAATATGAGTTGTTCAGTTTCTCTTGATGTAATTGGACAATATAACGAAAATAACAAGAATAATTATGAGAGAGACATATTGAAAGTTATTAAGTACTTGCAGACATTAGGAATTAAAGAAAAAGATATGGAATATAATATTTATCCTGTCAAGGGTATGCCGTTCAAACATGATACCAGATATACTTTTAATTCAAAAGAAATTATAGATACAAATGAGATTGATGATGTAAATAGATGTATTTATATGGAAAATGGAGTGTATAAAGATGTTAGATAATAAATTGTATATAGGGTTGAGCCAATTGAGCTATGAGGAACTTAATAAGCTATTTATTGGTAAATATATACCTAAATGGAAAGAAAAATTTATAGAAGAACAATCTAAAGAACCAATAAAGGACAGAAAACCTTACCCAATTTCTTTTAAATATCTAGAAACCTCAAAAGTAAAAGATTGGAGAATCATCGGCTACCAAAATGCTAAAAGTACCACAGGTTTTTGTGGTGCGGCTTTTAAAAATGAAGTTACAGGTCAAATTATATTTTCTTTTAGAGGCACTGAGCCTACAATTATAGGAAAGTTAAAGCTTACAAGTCCAATGACATGGCTACCAGAAGATTTAATCAACGATCTTCAAATAGCCTTAATAGATTCACCGGTAGGTATTCCAACTCAATTTGCTGATGCATTTAATTTTGTTAAAAATACACTTTGTACGGAAATTGGTCAACAAATGAACGATGAAGATGTAATCGCTTATATACAGCTCAAGAATAAAAAAGTTAAAGATGGCGATAATATTTCATTTACTGGACACTCTCTTGGTGGCGGACTTGCGCAGTATTTGTCATATAAGACGGGTGCGAAAGCGGTTACCTTTAATGGCGTTGGGATTGGTCAAGTTTTAGGCATTCAAGATGCTTCTAAATATAATGTTACAGACTATGTAAACGCAGATGATATTGTTGGTAATTATGGTGTTCAGCTAGGTAAGACCGTGTATATGCCTGGAAATGTATATAACCTAAGTTCCCGAAATCTATAACGAGGGTGGCTCCACCCCTAATGCCAAGTAAAGTTGTTCTTG
>JBGSUZ010000304.1:0-3605 GCA_041753235.1 Acidaminobacteraceae bacterium | reverse complement strand
TTGCCATTAGCTGCCGTATTAAGCGCTAGTAGCACAGCTGCCGCATTGTTATTCACCACAAGCGCCGCTTCTGCGCCCGTTATGCGGCACAGTAGTTTTTCAATATGGCTATATCGAGACCCTCGCTTGCCATTGTCAATATCAAATTCCAATGTTGAATAGCCCGTAGCCACATCTGCCATGTGTGCCATCATTGAACTTGGCAACAAACTTCTTCCAAGATTTGTATGAAGCACGACGCCCGTCGTATTGATCACTCTTTTTAAACTATAAGCCGATTCCTCTGCTATTTGTTCTAGTATCGCTTGAACCAACCCTTCAACGTGAATAGGCTGAGCTTCGCTAAGCGCTTTTTCATCCATACTCAATATAGCGGTTCTAGTCTCCTGAATTACTTCACGAATAATGTCCGCCGTTAGTTCTCTTGGCACAAAGGCCAACTGTTCCACAATTAGGGGATGCATCAGCAACTCATCTATTTTAGGAAGACTCCTTAATAATTGCTGTTTCATGTCTATTCCTCCAAGCAAGCAGTTATAAAGTCACTGCCAAATTAGTTATGCCTTTGCCAATACGCGAATTTTGCCAGCTGTGTCTGGCCCAGAAGGCTCGTATACTCTGCCGATGAGTGCAAAAGGTAAATCTAGTGCCGTTTCATAAGCCTTTAACAGCGCCATCCCTTTTTCTTCTGGAAGAGAAATGAGCAGACCTCCTGAAGTTTGGGGGTCATAGAGTAAATCTGCCGCGTAGTCTGGCAGTGCAGGGTCTAACCACGCACCACTGCCCACATGGTCTCTATTTCTATAAGTACCCGCTGGAATTATGCCCATTTGAGCAAATTCAATAGCACCTTCTAGTACTGGAATTTGGTCAAAGTATAAATCTATTGCCATTTGACTGCCTGCAGCCATTTCATAGACGTGACCCACTAGGCCAAAGCCAGTTATGTCTGTACAGCCATTTGGACTGAGTTTGATCATTTCTATTGCCGCATTTTTGTTAAGCGTTTTCATGCAGTCAATTGCCCCCTGCATTTGTGCTTCATTTAACATATCTTCTTTCATGCAGGTGTTGAGTATGCCAAGGCCTATAGGCTTTGTTAAAATAAGGACATCGCCTGGCTTAGCACCCGAGTTTTTTAAAACAGCCTTTGGATGCACCATGCCCATAACCGAAAGTCCGTATTTGGGTTCGTTGTCGTTAATGGAGTGTCCACCTACTAAAAGTGCACCTGCTTCTACAACCTTATCCGCACCGCCTCTGAGTATTTCACCGAGTATTTCAATATCTAAACAAGATGGAAATCCGACAATATTAAGTGCCAAAGTCGGTATACCACCCATTGCGTAAACATCGCTTAAAGAATTTGACGCCGCAATTTGACCGAATAGGTACGGGTCGTCCACGACTGGCGTGAAAAAGTCTAAAGTCTGAATGACCGCTTGGTCTTCATTGATTTGGTAAACCGCCGCATCGTCAGAGGTTTCAACCCCTACAAGGAGACGTTCGTCGTTAAACTTAGGGAGTTTGCACAAAACTTGTGCAAGGGTCTCAGGACCGATTTTAGCCGCTCAGCCAGCACTTGTGCTATAACTGGTCAACTTGACAGGTTTAATAGACATCCTAAGCACCTTCCTTTCTTTTAAAAGCATCAGTGTTTGAACTGTGCTTTGATTTTCTCAAGTTTTTTGGGCCCTATGCCCTTCACCGCAGTCAGCCCATCCAAAGATTTGAACACGCCATGCTGCTGACGGTATTCGAGAATCCGTTTCGCCAGTACAGGGCCAACCCCATTGATCTGTTCTAATTCAGAAACATTCATGGTATTAAGCCTCTCTAACGTCAACTTAGAACTTGACTCTGCAGTCACTGCCAAGACTGGGGCATTGCCCGGAATTTCAGCGGTTTTGGAGTCTATCGCAGATTCGTTTTTAATTGTATCATTTTTTGAGACAACTTGCACCTGATTCTCATTACTAGCGGCCTTTACTGCAACTTTTTCTGGAGCTTTGACTGGGGCTCTGTAGAAAACCCTGTCAATGTCTGCGGATGCCAGCTGTAGTCCAACAATCGCAATAACCGCAATGTACAAATTAGATTGCCATTTTTCCATAAGATACACCTCTATTGTTATTATTTTACATTTCCTTTTCAATAAATCATGTTATAATAAATTTATCTATTTTTCAAGAGGTGAAATTATGAAGAAAACCATCAGCCTGATTCTTTCGGCATTTATGGTACTTTCCAGTATATTAATAATCCCCGCAAATGCCGAATCGCTAGACCCTGCAAGTCTTAACAGCCAAGCAGCCGTCCTCATGGACGCAGACACGGGACAAATATTATTTTCAAAGAATCCTGACGAACAGCTTCAGCCTGCCAGTACAACCAAAATACTGACCGCTATGATTATTGCTGAAGACTTAAAACTGACTGACATTGTCACCATAGACAAAGATTCACCCTTTACGGCAGGTGCACGTATCTACGTCATTGAAGGTGAACAATTTACCGTTGAACAGCTCCTAAACGCATTGTTGATTGAATCTGCTAACGATGTTGCTGTTGCCCTAGCTAAGCACCACTCTGGGACAGTCGAACAATTCGCTAAAAAAATGAATGAAAAGGCAAAGTCCCTTGGGGCAACGCATACCAATTTTACCAATCCTAATGGCTTGCCTGACCCTAAACACGTCACCACAGCCCATGACATGGCTGTACTTGGACAAGCCTTCATGAAAAATCCGACCCTTATGGAAATTGTCAAAAAGGTCAAATATGATATACCACCAACCAATAAACAACCTGAAACACGTCATTTATTTAGCAGTAACCGCTTCTTATTTGGCGTTGGAGGTAAGTACAAAATCCCTTACAAAGGGCAAAATATAGACACCAAATGGGACGTTGTCACAGGGCTTAAAACCGGTTACACCGATGCGGCGCTCAACTGCTTTGTCGTCAGCGCCACTGTTAACGGACGCAACTTAATTTCAGCTACTTTAAAGACACAGGGTAAAAACCAGTACATCGACCCGCGAACCCTGCTCGAATTTGGCTTCAACAATTATAAGCCATTCCAGTTTGCGCCTAAAGGCCAATTAATTAAAACCGTCGAAATTACTGGCGACAAGAAGGCTAACGTAGACCTTTACACCGCAACTGAGGTAAAGGCACTTATCCCCTTAGACGCCGATGAAAAGACCATCACCAGTGACATACAGGTTGTACCAGACGCTAAACTGCCTATTACAGAAGGGCAAGTGCTTGGCAAACTCACACTCACCTATCAAGGTCAACAACTCGCACAAACGAATCTGATTGCCATGAGTGCCATTAATGCCAAAGATACCCTTGGCAAAGATACCACTCGGTACATTCAGTGGCTCCCAATTGACCAATCACCTAAAGGTCTCGCTATCCTCGGTGCTAGATTATTAGTTGCCATCTTGTTATGGCGGTTTATCATTGGCAAGCTCAGCGGTAAAAAGAAGAAGAAACGGCGTAAGAAAACTCAAAAACGACCTATGGGTCAAAACGGAAGACCTGCTGGCATGCCACCTAATACTGGAAGGCCTTCCCCAAGACCTACTCCAAGGCCT
>JBGSUZ010000303.1:0-3986 GCA_041753235.1 Acidaminobacteraceae bacterium | reverse complement strand
TAATCTGACTGCCAATATGGTAATGAAGTCCTTTTAAGTTTAGCCATTTACTCGCCATGAGTTTTTTTATTAAAGAGGCTGTTTCCACTGCCCCCTTAAACATGCCAAACTTTGAGTCTGGGTTAGCCGTTTGAATATATTCATGGGTATGCGCGGAAACACCCGGGTTGATTCGAAGCAATATGTCCGTTTTGATTTGTCTCTGTGCGCATAAAGATTCTAGCAGGAGTACTTCACCTTCGTGGTCTACTACAATGGTTCCCACACCATAATCCAGCGCTAAGCATAACTCAGCTTCCGTTTTATTATTTCCGTGAAAGAAAATTCGCTCCGGAGGAAATTCCGACTTCATCGCTGTGAACAGTTCACCACCACTTACCACGTCCAAGCTAAGGCCTTTTCGTTTAATTAACCTGCACATTTCTAAAGTTAAAAAGGCTTTCGAGGCATATGCAACCTCTGTTTCAGCCTGTTTCCCAGAAAAACCTGCCTTAAATATATCACACTGCTGATTCAGCAGTGCCTCATCCATCACATAAAGTGGTGTCCCAAATTGATTGGCGAGTGTCACTGTGTCACAGCCACCTATCTCTAAGTTTCCACTTGAATTAATCTGCATCGTTCCATGTCTTTTCATATGCGTCTCCTTTTCTCTTAAAGTACTTTTAAACCTTTTTATACAAATTATGTTATATACAAAAAAATAAAAAGCGCCCATGGCAAAAGAGAAATGGGCACTAGTAAACGCATTTCGATCCTTTTACCCTATGTGATATAGCTCCTCTAGCTTAAGGTGGGTCCCTAAGCAGACAGTCTTACACTTGTTCAGTGCAAGCCCAATACACGAATGTATTTCGGCGATTGCCCCTTTCACGCTAAGTAATAACTTAGCACTACTATTGACTAACCGCGACCTCTATAACACACATTTGCTGAAATGATCGCTTTCAGCAATGCACGTTTCATTAAATTATAACTATTCTAACGAAGCTTTCTTGTTTTGTAAAGTGAAATTATCAAAATTAACTAACTTTTTCTTCAGAGCGTTCTTTTCGATTATTAATAATGGCTAAATAAATGCCAAAAATACTCATTGAAACGCCTATGATATTCCATATAACAACTTCATTTAAGCTGCATTTACTACCAAAACACAGTAGAAGTGCACTGCTGATTCCAAGGGTAATGAGCCCATTGCGCCATTCATAAGACCTTGACATGCGGCAACATTGATAGGTTCCAAAGAGCATAATCGCACAACAAATAAAATTGAGCGTTGAAGCAATAAAAATACTTCCAACGAGTGTGTCCGCAACAATTTCAAAAGGAATTCCAAGAGATTTGAAATAATTATCAAATATCATAATAGATACATTCATAATTAGCGAAATAGCCGCATAACCACCAAAGTTGATGAGTACACCCATACCAATGGCTCTATAATTTAAGTTTTTGAACATCTCAGCACCCCCAAACCCACAAATCCTGTTGCATTATATTCTTAATGCCTTATATCACGAACCGCAGGACTGATACTTTTTAACACCTTGATACCATATTAACACACATGGCAATAAAAATATAATCCCGTATAGGGGGGCTAGTATATTGTACCAGTGGGCCTCAGTTCTATCCATTAAAACTAGGAGGGGGTAGTAATTTGCCATGCCAAATGGTATGACAAAAGTGAAAAATCTTCTAAAACCATCTCGGTAAATATTCAGTGGAAATTGGGCTAGTTCACGACCGCCATCGGTTAAAACATTCGCTAATTCCATACCTTCTACCGTCCAAAAGCACATGGTTGAGAACAATATGAAAATACCAGAGAATATGGCAGCACCGCTGAGAATCATAGCAGTGAGCAGGAAACTTTTCCAAAGAGGCCACGGAACATTAAGACCTGCTAACCCTATTCCAATAGCGATTAAACTCTGTAAAAGCTTTCCAATCTTAGAAAACTCAAATTTACTCCCTAGTACTTGAATCACCAAACCTCTTGGTCTGAGCAGTAACCTGTCGAAACCACCTTCTCTAATTAAATTTGAGAAAGTGTCAAAGCCACGCACTAAACATTCTGCTATGGCAAACGCACACTGAATAACCCCATAACATAATGCCATTTCAGAAAAACTATAGCCTTTAATATTTCCAAACCGCTGGAAAAGCATTGCAAAACCTATAAATACCGAAAATGGTACAAAGAACTGCCCAATGGTTAGGAGTATAAATGAAGTCCTATAAGCGAGTTCATTATTTAATTGCATTTTTAGATACTGTATAAACAATCGCATCGAATCAGCCCCCTTGTACCGTTACACATTTTAAACGGTGACGCATCCAAGCACTGCCTATGGAAACGAGTAATAAAAGCCACAGGATTTGAATACCCATGCCCCAGAGCGCATCCGTTGAACCAATATGCCCAGAATAGATACGAAATGGGAAGTCTGCTGTATACCTAAACGGGAGCCACTCAACGACGCGCCTAAGACCATCTGGCATGAGTGGAATTGGTATAACACTTCCAGAAAGAAACTCAGCTACAATGGCAAAGATAATCAAACAACCGGATGCAGACATGGTTTTCATGGTCATCAAATATACGAACATAGTCAAACTAATCATGACCAATACCCCTACAAGCATGCTGAGTACAAAAAGAACAAGTGAAGTCCACGACTCGGGACCCCCTAGTCTATAGGGTTGGGGCAACAGTGAAGCCACCAATAATACAGGCGCAAACCTCAAGGCAGCCGATGAGAAGCGTTTTGCTAGTAACTTAGCATACCAAAACCAATACATATCGATTGGCCTACATAGTTCATAGGCTAGATTGCCACTCGTAATAAGCGCAAATAATTCGTTGTCTCTATACCATGTTAGAATCAGAGCTAGAAACGCTTGTTGTAGCCACATGTAACTGACCATATGCGCAAATGTAAAATCTGTGCTGCCACGACCACTGGCGTAAAAGGCTTCAAATATCATAAGAAAAACAAACCCAAAGAAAAACTGAGTCCCAATACCCGCATACGCTGCGATCCTGTACTGCATTCCCGTTACCAAGTTGAGTCTGAAATACTCCCAGTACGCCCTCATATCTGGTGTACCTGATAGAGTCTGGCAACCATTTCGTCTACTGGTGCTGAGGTGACTTCCAGATCCGCAATTTCTATCTGATCGCTGAGGGTCTTCATTAGCGTGCTGACACTAACTTTATTAGGATCAATTTTAAGTTTAATTTGATGTTTACCATGCGTAATGAGTTCTATGGCGCTTGGCGGACAAATTTCACTGAATCTGTCTAAGCTAAAACCTTCTGTACCATTAGCAGTTTTTATGTCCAAATAACGTTCTGGGCTGTGTTCTTGTTTAAGTGCCTCAAAATCTCCATCATATAGAATTTGACCCTTACCTATAAGCATCACACGCTTGCAAAGTGCCTCAAGGTCTGATGTGTCATGGGTTGTCAATATGACGGTTACTTGTCTTTCTTGATTGACGGTTTTAATAAAATCTCTAATCGCTAGCTTTGAAATGGCGTCTAGACCAATTGTAGGTTCGTCTAGAAAGAGGATCTTAGGTTCATGGAGCAAAGATGCAGCTACTTCACAGCGCATTCTCTGACCAAGGCTAAGCTGTCTGACAGGTGTTTTCAATAAGGGACTTAAGTTGAGGGTTTCTACTAATTGTGTAAAGGTCCTCTTGTAATTGGATTCGGGAATTTTGTAAATTTCCTTTAGTAAATGGAAGGAATCAATGACTGGCGTATCCCACCAGAGTTGACTGCGCTGTCCAAAGACGACGCCAATCTGCGAAACGTAACGCTTGCGGTCAAGCCAAGGCACTTTGCCGTCAATCAGGCAGGTACCGCTGTCTGGGGTCAATATACCACTCATTACTTTAATGGTGGTCGATTTTCCGGCGCCATTAGGACCCATATAACCAACTATTTCGCCTGGGTCAATGTGGAAGGACAGGTT
>JBGSUZ010000302.1:0-5042 GCA_041753235.1 Acidaminobacteraceae bacterium | reverse complement strand
CACATAGAGCGCTTGTCTAGAGACGTGCGGACTATTTTAGAAACGCTTGAAGAAAAGTAAAAAACAAAAAAAGTAAAAGAAAGAAAAATATGTCGGTGGTGCGTCGGTATGCAGGGTTAAAAATCGGTGCTAATATGATATTGTGCACAACACGAGATAACGAAGGCGCCTAAAACAATCGGGTCTTGTGTTTAAATATAAAAATGAATTCCGGAATTCATAAACGTAAAAAAATAGAGCTAGAAAAAAATATGGAGGTGAGAAGCGCAGTGATTCAAGCGATTCAGGCGAGCGTAGCGGCAAAACTTAGCAGCAGCTTTAGCGCAGTAACGGTATATACCGAAGAGGTGAACTTAACAACACCAAAGCCATGCTTTGTCGTTACGGTGCCCATCACAAACCAAACCAGACTTTCAGGGGAGCGTCGAAGTTTAGACACGTTGGTACTTGTGCAGTATCATCCAAAACCAGAAGGTGAAAGCCATAAGTCAATAAACGATGTTATACCGGTGCTATACGAACAGCTTGAGACGTTGAGTCTGTCGGGCACTTTGGTTAACGGTGGCAGTATGGCGACAGAAATTAAGACAGGCATACTTCATTTTCAGGTGAAATACCAACTGATAATTAACCGTGAAACTGAGGCAGATGAAGCCATGGAAGGCATCGTCATACAAAACTAAATAAGAAGGGTGAATTTATGAATAAAAAAGAGACAGCGGCTCAAAGCGTATCAAAGTCTGAGCCTGAGTTTACAAAAGAACAGCTCAAAACAGCAAGTTGCTTTAACCATCGTCAAACGTTGGTCGAGGCACTCTTAGAAGAACAAGAAACCTACACCATTTCGGCGGTAGAAGAAAAAATTAGAGGTTACATGGAAGGAGAGATTTTATAATGTCACTTGGCGGCGGTAATTTTTTAACTCAGAACAAGGTGCTCATTGGCGCATACATCAATTTTGTTAGTGCGAGCGCAGCAACAGCTACATTGTCGGACAGAGGTGTGGTAGCAGCCCCTATGATGCTGGATTGGGGTCCAGAAAACGTTCTTTTCGAGGTTGGCGCGGAAGACGTCATGAAGAATTCTGTGAAGTTGTTCGGCTACGCTTATTCGGAGCCAGCGCTCAAAGATATTCGAGAAATGTTCAAAAATGCCAAGAAGGTATTTTTCTACAGACTCAACGGCAGTGGCACAAAAGCTTCTGCGACGGTAGGCAATCTGACTATTACGGCGAAACACGGCGGCATTAGAGGCAATGCGTTCAAAGTGGTTGTAGCAGCCAATGTCAACGAGCCGAGCAAATGGGACGTGATCACGTATTTAGAAGGCAATAAAGTCGATGTTCAGTTGGCAGTAGGCACGATTGCAGACTTGGCAGGCAATGACTACGTGAGTTTCAGCGGCACAGGCACATTGACGGCAACGGCAGGTATTTCCCTCAGCGGCGGTACGAATTCAGCGGTAACGGGTACTCAGTACACAGAGTTCTTGAACCAATGTGAAACGATTACGTTCAATGCGCTCGTATGTCCAACGACAGATGCGTCTACGATTGGCCTCTTCATCGCCTATACGAAGCGCCGTAGAGACATTGAGGGCGTAAAATTCCAAGTGGTTGTTTACCGTCAAGCTGCGGACTACGAAGGGGTTATTAACGTAGAAAATACCGTTAAAGACAGCGGTGCAAATGCGGCTGCAATGACCTATTGGGTAGGGGGTGCCACTGCGGCAACCGCTATCAACAAGTCTAATACAAACAAGACCTACGACGGCGAATACACGGTAGACACGAACTACAATCAAAGCCAGCTGGTTGAACAGTTAAAAGCGGGTAAGTTCATGTTCCACAAAGTGGGTGCAGAAGTAAGAGTTTTAGACGATGTCAACTCTTTCACGTCCTTTATCCCTGAGAAGAGCACAGACTTCCAGAACAACCAAGTGATTCGCGTTCTAGACCTCATTGGCAATGACATTGCGGTGCTTTTCAACAACAAATACAACGGTAAAGTGCAAAACAACCAATCGGGGCGGACATCGTTCTGGGGTGACGTGGTTGCTTACTACAAAGAGCTTGAAAAACTTCAGGCAATTGAAAGCTTTAACGCAGACGAAGTTAAGGTTGAACAAGGTGCAGACAAGAAGTCTGTCATGGTGGCATGTCCTGTTCTTCCAGTCTCAGCAATGAATAAACTATACATGACCGTAATGGTCCAATAATTGGAGGTGGCTTAAATGGCTAATACGATGAGTGCAAAAGATACAATTTCAGGATCAATGGCGGAATGCTTCATTACAATTGAAGGCAAAAGACACTTAATGATGCAGGCAATCAATGTGGAAGCGAGTATTGAAAAGAACAAGGCGAAGATTCCAATTTTAGGCAAGACTGGCAAGGGCAACAAGTCTACGGGCTGGGAAGGCAAAGGTTCTGCAACGTTCCATTACAATACGCCAATTTTTAGAGAGATGCTCTACAAATTTAAGAGCACAGGTCAGGACATGTACTTTGATATGCAAATTACAAATGACGACCCAAGTTCTTCAGCAGGCAGACAGACGGTTATTCTCAAGGACTGTAATTTAGATGGCGGTATTTTAGCGAAGTTTGACGCGGACGCTGACTATTTAGATGAAGGCTTGGACTTCACTTTTGAAGACTTTGAAATTCCAGAACAATTTAAAATGACAACAAGCATGTAGGTTATAACCTTAGGAGGGTATTGATATGAGCGATTTTAAAGCGTTTTTAGCGCAAAATGCAGACAGAGTGAGTGAAGTAGAGATTGCTATTTCACCAAGATTTAAAGATGAAATGGGCAGCGCCGCAAAGTGGAAACTAAGAGCACTGACATCGGGCGAAGACGAAGCGATTCGTAAAGCTTGTACCAAGCGGGTCTTAGTACACGGCAAAAAGGGTGTGTACACCAACGACACGGATACTTCGGAGTATATTGGCAGACTGGTTGCAGCTTGTATTACCTTCCCCGACTTAAAAAGTGTAGAGCTGCAAGACAGCTACGGGGTTAAAGGTGAAGATGCCCTCCTTAAGGCGATGTTACTGCCCGGTGAGTATACCGAGCTTGTTAATCAGATTCAGAGTATTAACGGTTATGACCTTGATCAAGAAGATTTGGTGGACGAAGCAAAAAACTAATCAAGGAAGGTGATAGTGATGCGAACATTGCATACTATTGCCTTCATAAACTCCATAAGTGGCCTCACGAATACATGGAACTTCCCCGTGAAGAACGGGCATTTGTAGTGGCAGCGATTATGATTAAGCTTGAACAAGATAAAAAGCAAAGTGAAAAAATGAAGAAAGGCAGACGCGGTTAATGCGCCTGCCTTTTTTAGAACCCAAAGTATAGGAGGTGAATGCATGGGGAAAAAGAAAGTGACAAACAATAACTATAATGCGAGCTTATCAATCAACAGCACGGTGGTGGATGAATCCGTCAAAACTATCAATAAAACTGTAGATAAGTCTATCGCATTATCAAATTTATTCAATGGCTCTTTAAGCATGTTCAATCGTTCGTTGAATCAATCCATTACAAATATGAAGAACGTTGAGAACACAACAAATGTGTATCAAATTCAAAGTGCGAATTTTAGCCAGCCAGAACCAGCGGACACGGGGCCGGGGGTAGGTGAGCAGCTTATTCAAGGGGCTGCCGTGGGACTGGATATGGGCAAGCAATTAATGGCGCAAGCGGATGCCTATGGAAGTATTCAAATTAGACTAGACAGCATTAACGATGGACAGCAAACTTCGGAACAGCTGAATGACCAAATCATGGCGTCTGCCAACCGGATGAGAATTCCATTTGAGAGTGCTGCAAATACAGTAGCAAACTTAGGTTCAGTTGCTGGGGATTCGTTTAAAAGCACAGAAGAGATGGTTGCGTTTGGAGAAATTATGAGCAAGCAGTTCAAGCTTGGCGGCGGGTCAGCTGAACTGCAGGCAGACGCAGTAGATACGCTGACTCAGGCAATGGGTTCAGGGACGCTCAGCGGAGAGGGACTAGAAACCTCATTGGGACAGGCACCACTGCTGGCGCAGGCACTGGCAGACCAATTGAACGTGCCAACAGACAAGCTTGAACAAATGGGTCAGCAAGGTTTAATAACCTCAGACCTCATTAAACAAGCTATGTTTAGCAGTGCGGCAGAGGCTGAAGCAAGTTTTTCAAGATTGCCAATGACTTTTAGTGACGTGGGTACGCTCATTCAAAATCAAGTGGCGCAAAACCTGAATCCCGTCTTTGAAGAAATGATGAATTACCTAAATTCTGATTCGGGCATGACGGCCATTCAGTCGATTATTAGTAGTTTTAGTTTACTTGGTGGGATTGTGGCAATGGTGATTATGGGTTTAGTTTCTATGACTGAGGTTTTTGCAAGTAACTGGAACGTTATAGAGCCTGCTGTTATGGCTGTAGTTTTTGCATTCGGGCTTTACAATTTAGCACTTTATGCTGCTGAGACAGCTGTGGCAATAACAACAGCTGCACAAGCTGCGTTGAATTCCACGCTATGGGCGTCACCATTAACCTGGATTATTTTGGGGATAATAGTGATTGTAACTGCCATTTACATGTTTGTTGCAGCAATCAACAATGCAACAGGTTCTACAATTTCAGCAACAGGTATCATCCTTGGCGTTATTTTTGCAGCAGGTGCAATGATATGGAACTACTTTGCTATGTTCGCACAATATATTCTGATGATAGTAGATAGTCTCATTAACTACTTTTTAGCATTTGCAAATTTCTTTGCCAATGTATTTAAGGACCCTATTGGTTCAGCTGTAAATCTGTTTATGGATTTAGCCAACATTGTATTTGGCATCTTAGGTAAAATGGCTGGTGCAATTGATGGTATTTTCGGCTCATCTTTAGCGGACAAAGTCAATGAATGGCAAGAAAAGGTTAGCGGTTTTTCGAGCGAGATTATTGCAAAGTTTGGCAATGGTAAGTATGAGAAAATAGCTGGGGCAGTCGATTCAAAAGCTATATTAGAAAAAAATGGGATTAAATTAG
>JBGSUZ010000301.1:0-2492 GCA_041753235.1 Acidaminobacteraceae bacterium | reverse complement strand
TGTTCGAAGGTCTCACAAGAGAGATTAACGGCAAGTATGAACCAGCTATGTCAGAAAGCTATACGATCAGTGAAGATGGCCTTGCTTATGTCTTCAAAATCAGACCGGATGTTAAATGGTCAGATGGTAAGCCAGTAACTGCTAAAGATTTCGAATACTCTTGGAATAGAGTTATTGATCCAGCAACAGCGTCTGAATACGCTTGGATTTTCGAAGAAGCTAACGTGGAAAGCTTCAAAGCTACAGATGACATGACATTTGAAGTTAAACTTAAGGCGCCAACGCCTTACTTCTTAGGCTTAACTGCTTTCTATTCTTTCTTCCCAGTTAGAGAAGATGCAGTTGCTAAAGGTTCAGATGGTGCGTGGGCATTCGATCCAGCTGCATCTATCGTAAATGGTCCTTACAAACTTGAAAGCTACACTCAAGGCGACAGAATGGTTCTCGTGAAAAATGACAACTACTGGAGAGCTGATGAAGTTAAAATCGGTAAAGTTGAAGGTCTCTTAATCGATGACCAAGCAACATCATTAACTGCTTACGAAAGTGGCAAAATTGATATTATCGATAACATTCCTTCTACAGAAATTCCTAGATTGATGGCTGAAGATCCAACATTTATGGTTATGCCACAAGATGCTACTTACTACTTTGCGCTTAACCTTAAAGTTAAACCACTTGATGATGTAAAAGTAAGAAAAGCACTTTCACTTGCTATCGATAGAAAAGCAATCGTAGAAACAGTTACTAAAGCTGGACAAACACCTGCTCACTCACTTATTCCAGGTACAACTTTAGACGCAGATGGTAACGTATTCAACGTTAAATCTGGTAACTACGGTATCCCAGAAGATGGTTCGGGCGTTGAAGAAGCTAAGAAATTACTTGCTGATGCTGGTTTCCCAGATGGCAAAGGTTTCCCTGAATTAGAACTTCTCTACAACACAAGCGAATCTCATAAAGCAATCGCTGAAGCAGTTCAAGAAATGTGGAAACAAAACCTTGGTATCAACATTAAACTTGCTAACCAAGAATGGGCTGTATTCCAAGATACTAGACAAAACCACGATTTCCAAATCGCTAGATCTGGTTGGGTTGGCGACTACTCTGACCCTATGACTTACTTCGGTATGTTCTTATCTGGCGCTACTATGAACTACGGTGAATGGGTAAGTCCTCAATATGACGAATTAATCAAAGCTTCTAGAACATTAACGGGTTCTGATCGTTTTGCTAAACTTTACGAAGCTGACAAAATTCTCATGGAAGACATGCCAATCATTCCACTTTACTACTACACACATCCAATCATGGTTAAAGAAAAAATCAAAGGTTGGGAACTTACTACTAGAAGCACTTGGTACTTCGGTAGAGCTGACATCGCTGAATAAGCTATTAACGCAATTTAAGAGTCGTCGAAAGACGACTCTTTTTTCTGTTCTAAAGTAGGTAAATGGGTTAAAATGAATTGAGCAAGCCTAAAAAATAGGCATAAGCATTTCGTGAAACTTAGAAAGAGGTGTCTGGTTTTGAAAGAGGGAAAAATGAGCAATGAAGCGCTCAATAATTCAATTCTAAGTCGCTTGGCCCATGATAGAGAAGATATATTGATTGGGCCTGGTGTTGGTGAAGACTGCGCAGCTATCGCTTTTGGAGATTTGGCCTGTGTTTTGACGACTGACCCAATTACAGGTGCGACAAAGGATATAGGAAAGATTGCTGTGCATATTTCATGCAACGACATAGCATCGTCAGGAACAGAACCGATAGCCCTATTAATGACCCTTCTGCTGCCGCTTGAAGCGTCTGAACATGATGCGAAGGCTATTATGGCTCAGGCTCATCAAACGGCGTCAGAAATGAATGTGGCCATCATAGGGGGCCATACTGAGTTCACAAGCGCGGTGATACGACCAGTTGTTTCGGTAACGGCTATTGGAAAAGGTTCTAAAAGTCAACTTAGTGCAACTGCTGGTGCAAAACCTGGCGATTTTCTAGTGATTAGCAAATGGGCTGCCCTTGAGGGTACTGCAATTATTGCTAACGAAAAATCAAAAGAACTCGCTCATTTAGGGATGAAAGCAGAGAACTTAGAAGCAGCAACGGCTCTGCTAGATCAGCTGTCTGTTGTACCAGAAGGTAAATTGGGTTCGAAGCACCAAGTACACGCCATGCATGATGTGACTGAGGGTGGTGTATACGGCGCTATTTGGGAAATGTGTGAGGCTTCTGGCTGTGGTGCGGTTATTGAAGAATTAGAAATACCGCTATTAGATGCGACAAAAGAAATTTGTACGTTATTTGAGTTGGATCCTTATCGACTTATCTCCAGTGGTGTTATGCTTATGGCGGTACCACCTGAAAATTATAAAGTTCTTGCTGAGGAAGCGCTGGCATCGGGCTTAAAGCTAACGGCAGTGGGTCAGGTAACTTCGGGAAAAACAATCTTAATTCACTCGGGAGATGTTCAAAAAGAAATGTGCCCTCCGGAC
>JBGSUZ010000300.1:0-3060 GCA_041753235.1 Acidaminobacteraceae bacterium | reverse complement strand
TGGCCTACTTTTTCTTCTAAGCCAAGTGCTTTAGCACCGTTGACCGTGCCCATTTCGAGCGCTGTATATGCTGGAATAATCGTTGGGTCTTGGTGAACTGCTTTATGCATCATTGCTGCATAGTTCATTTCTTCAAACATGTTCAAATTGTTGTTACTTGAAGAACCATCTGTACCAAGTGCAACATTGACACCTGCGTCCATCAGTTTTTGAACCGGCGCAAATCCATTACCCAGTTTTAAGTTAGAACCTGGATTATGAATAACGTTTACTTTTTTCTCTGCTAAAATAGCAATGTCTTCGTCTGACAAATGCACACAGTGCGCTGCAATCGTTGGAGAATCGAATAAGCCAAGTGAATTGACATAAGCAATTGGTGACATGCCTTTTGCTTCAACTGAATCAGCGACTTCTTTGCTGCTTTCAGACAAGTGAACATGTAGTCTGCATTTTTCAGTTTTATTGGTTTCAATTAAATGATCAAGGAATTCTTTTTCACAGCTGTAATGCGCGTGTGGTGCCAAGTCAACTTGAATTCTGCCATTTGCTTTGCCATGCCATTCTTTGTGGAATGTAAGGCTTTCGGCAAGCTTTTGAGCACCAACTGTTGCATCGCCAACCATACCTCTTGAGAGATTTGCGCGAATACCAGTCGTTTCAACTGCTTTTGCTACGTCATCCATAAAAAAGTACATGTCGGCAAATGAAGTGATACCACTGCGAATCATTTCTGCGATACTGAGCATAGACCCCCAGTAAACGTCGTTTGCAGTTAATTTATCTTCAATAGGCCAAATTTTTTCTGTAAGCCAAGGCCAAAATGGCAGATCGTCTGCATAGTTTCTAAAAAGGCTCATAGCAATATGAGTATGTGCATTGACAAGACCTGGCATAACCAAGTGGTTTTCTGCGTCAATAATCTCGTCGGCTACAAAACCTGCTGGTGCTGTGCCTATGCCAACAATTATTTGACCTTCAACATAAATGTCTGTGTTTGGGCTTAATTGATCGCCGTCTGACATAGTTAACAGCAAGGCGTTTTGAATTTTGTATTTCAAAATTGATCCACTCCTTTTTAATTACATCTGTTCATTCATATTTTAAAGCGATATAGTGTCTATGTAAACTCTTAAAAGGGCCACGGGCATAATTTCTATATACCCTCTGGCCCTTTTATTTATCTTATGCGATTAATTTTAAACTTAAAGACTTCTGGGTTAAAGTAATCCAGTGAGTAGAGCACTGCACGCCCTTCTCTGTCGTAATGTATTTGATGTAATAAAATGTACATCGATTCTTCACTGACGCCTAACTCTTCAATCATTTCCTGAGTCGGTGTGGTTGGCAGAATATATGATACGGCACTTTCAACAAAAATACCAAATTCATTTTCTAAATACGAAAACATGGATTGATCTTTAATGTCGTACGGAATGGATTTGAAGTATGAAATTGGCATAGAGTCAACGCAATAAGCAGCTACATTGCCATTGGCAGTTCTAAGACGTTTAAAAGTAACTACTTTTTCATCTCTAGGAATACCGAGTTTTTCTATCATTTCTTCTGTAGGCGTTTTAATTTCAATGCCTATCCATTTGGTTCCTGGTTCATGACCAAACTTTTCAATAGTTAAGGTAACAGATTCTAGTCGCTCTAAACCACTTTCAATTTGAAGTGGACGCTTGTTCAAATAAGTGCCTTTACCTTGAATCTTATAAACGATTCGCTCTTGCTCAAGCAGCGCTAATGCCTCACGAACAGTATAACGGCTTACACCGAGCATCTTCATGAGATTAGCTTCTGAAGGCAGCAGCTCATTTGGCTGCAGGCCAGATTTATTGATGAAATCGAGTATTTTCGCCTTTGCTTTTTGGCTTAATGAAACGTTCTTTTCTTTGATTTTCATATAATCCCCCACCTGTATGACATCAGATATCGATTTTATCATAGCAGATGTTTAAAGGCTTAGCAAGGAAAATGTCCGAAATTCACTCAAATTTCGGACATCGTATTCATACAAGTATTTCTAACAAGTTCGATTTTTTGATGCAACTTGTGCATCTCTTTTGAAAAGAGCCATGTGAAAGTTAAAAACATCAAAACGTACTGAATGTTAGAGTAATTATAAAAGCGCAGCTCAATCACTAGTTTGACTGCAAAAATAATTAAACAGCTATAAGATGTACCGAAAAACATTGCAATTATATACAGGTTCTCTTTAAGTTTTTTATAGCGCTTTTTTTCTGTTTTATTAGGCCATATACCTTCTATGTCAATCGATTGCATCATGGCACTAATGCCGAACACAGTTGCTTTTTTACGACGATTAGTCACTTTCAGCCATAGGTCGAAACCGTGTATACCTGCGTAACTCATAGTGGCGCCAAAGAAAAGTGCGCTAATGCATAAAATGACTGCTAAAAGTGAGTTGTCAAAGTTTAGGCCTAGAAACTTCCTATAAAGTACATCTTCCATAAAGGTATAGCTGGAAAACAGAAAAATTAAGCCCATGCACCAAGTTAAGAAAAATTGGTATATCCTTTTGCCATTAAATTGAATCATTACCGTCTTCATCTCCTCATAAATTGTCCAAGGAATATTATACTACAGAATGAAGTTAAATGGCTCAAAATTCCTATATTTTTGATTCATTTTAGAGGCCAATATTTCTAAACTTTTTACTGCGGTGTTCAATGAGCCCATCTGCTGTCAATGTGCTAAGTTCGGCTAGTTCAGAGAGTACGGCAGTTTTCATCGCGTGGCTGGTTTGCGCTAGGTCTACTCCTGTTTCGCTAAACTCAGGAATAATGGCGTCAATAATGCCAAAGCCGAGCAAATCTTTAGAGGTAATTTTCATGAGTTCCGCAGCTTCGGCTGAGCGACTAGCGTCCTTCCAGAGAATCGATGCAAAGCCTTCTGGGCTAAGGACGCTGTAAATGGCATGTTCGAGCATGAAGACTTTATTGGCAACGCCAAGGGCTAATGCACCACCACTACCACCTTCACCTATTACAATAGAAATGACTGGAACAGTTAAGCCCGCCATTTCTATTAAGTTTC
>JBGSUZ010000299.1:0-1833 GCA_041753235.1 Acidaminobacteraceae bacterium | reverse complement strand
GCTGCTTTACCAAGCCTTATGTTCAAAAAATATATGAGTATTTGCCAATACGCCCTACCGCTTTAAAAAAAGTGCTTAAAAAAATGCGCCGCGAAACGCGACTCTTGCCACTTTTCCAAAGCTTGCCTAAGAAAGCTAATTTCTCAGAACGATCCGTTGAAGACATAAAAAAAGACCTTACGAATATTTCGTAAGGTCTTTTTCTTTATACTATGATTTTAAGCTTGCTATAAGCTTATTCTTCTAATGCGGCAATTTCTTCTTCAATGTACTCGTCTTCAGTATGTGGCGTATGCACGACTTCAACTTTGAAGTAATCTCTTACCTTTTGTTCAACTTCTTTAAGAAGCTCAGGGTTGTCTAAGAATTGCTTCTTCGCATTCTCACGACCTTGTCCTAATTTCTCACCATTGTAGCTGAACCATGCGCCCGCTTTGTTGACGATGTTGGCATTAACCGCCGCATCTAATACACTGCCCTCTCTCGAGATGCCTGTACCGTACATGATGTCAAACTCAGCTTGCTTAAATGGCGGTGCTACTTTATTTTTGACGATTTTAACGCGGGTTCTGTTGCCCACAATTTCATTGTCCTGTTTAATGGAATCAATCTTTCTAACATCCATTCTGATAGATGCGTAGAACTTAAGGGCATTACCACCAGTTGTCGTTTCAGGATTTCCAAACATAACGCCGATTTTCATACGCAATTGGTTGATGAAAATAACAGAAGTGTTTGATTTGTTAATAATACCAGTCAATTTACGAAGGGCTTGCGACATAAGTCTTGCTTGAAGACCCATGTGGCTGTCACCCATTTCACCAGTAATCTCTGCTTTTGGCACTAAAGCTGCAACGGAGTCGACTACAATAATGTCTACTGCGCCTGAACGTACGAGCGCATCTACAATCTCAAGTGCCTGCTCACCCGTATCTGGCTGTGAAAGAATCAGATTGTCTACGTCTACGCCTATGCTCTTTGCATAAACTGGGTCAAGGGCATGCTCGGCGTCAATAAAGGCTGCAATGCCGCCAGTTTTTTGACACTCAGCAATAATATGAAGGGAAACCGTCGTCTTACCAGAAGACTCTGGGCCATATATTTCAATGATTCTGCCCTTTGGAATACCGCCAATACCGAGGGCTATATCCAGCTCAAGTGAACCTGTTGGTATACTTTCAATGTTTATTTTGGCACCTTCATCGCCTAAACGCATGATTGAACCTTTTCCAAATTGCTTTTCAATGTTATTTAGAACGCTTTCCAGCGCTTTCATTTTATCTTTTTGATCTGATTTATCCGTTACTGCCATCGTAAATGCACCATCCTCTCAATTAGAACGTATGTTCTATACTCATTATATCGAATCTGATTTAGATGTCAAGCTTATTCGCCCCAAATTTTTAAGAGTGATTTGTGCAGGGCGTGAAGGGTGGTGTGATTTCGAATTCGGTCTCTATTGCCTGTCAATTGAAGCTTGTGAGTTTCATGCAGACCGTTCATATATAAGTCTAGGTAGACAAGGCCAACAGGTTTTTCCGGCGTACCGCCATCTGGACCCGCAATGCCAGTAACTGCAACGCAGAGGTCTGCACCGCTAATTCTATAGAGTCCCTCTGTCATCGCTTGAGCGGTCTCTTCACTAACAGCGCCATGTTGGTCTAAGTAGTCCTCCGATACTTCTAAAAGTCTCATTTTAGCTTCATCGGCATAGGTCACAACGCCTGTTCCGAAAACAGTTGAAGAACCTGACACGTTGACAATTTTCGAACTGATCATACCACCTGTACAAGACTCTGCAGTTGCAATAGTTTTTCCTGTCGCCTTAAGGGC
>JBGSUZ010000298.1:0-7815 GCA_041753235.1 Acidaminobacteraceae bacterium | reverse complement strand
GCTGAGTCTCAGCCAGTGTGAGGTCAAGGCAGAACTTGATGGTCTTTATAACCCTATTTCAGAATTAGCAATAGGTGATACCTTAGCGACCGGTAGTCAAATTGGCACGGTGGTACCGCAAACCTCTGAACAGTTTTTAGCAGAGCTGGCAGTGGGCAATTACGACGTAAGTCGCATTAAAAAAGGAGACTCAGTCAAGCTTAAGCTAGACGCCTTGCCCTATAAGGAATATGGTTTTGTGAAGGGCAAAATCATCACCATCAGTCCAGATGCAAGCTTTGATGAAAAGTCAGGTCAAAGCTATTATAAGGTGGTTGCGCTTGTACCAAATTGCACTTTAAAGTCTTATAAAGGCACTGAAAAACAGTTAAAAGCAGGTATGGCTTTTGAGGCCCATGTTGTGACAGAACGCAAAAAAATAGTCAAAATAGTCTTAGAGAAGCTGCAACTGTCCTTATAAGTATGGGTGATGGGACTGTGCGGCATTAGGAGGCATTGAAATGACGTCAAGTATACAGTATCAAAATTCTGTGGAAGTGCTCCTTCGCAAACGTTCGGAATTAGAGCATAATTTAGCGGAGGGTAAGAAAAAACTTGCAAAGCTAGAACAGGAAATGGCAGAAGAGAAGGCAGACGTTGAGAAATTAGAAAATGAAGGTTTTACAACAAGTCTTCTTAAGTTACTTGGGCGCCACGAGGGCAAACTTAGCAAGGAGCAGGAAGAATATTTAAAAGCTAAACTTTCTTATGAACAGCAGACCTACGAACAAAATGAAATGCTTGGACAGCTAACGAATCTAAACCAACGTATTGAGGAAACGACAAAAGCGATGAATGCTTATCAGGAGGCGCTCAAACTTAAACTCAGCCTATTTGACAGTTTGCCTCAAGGGGCGCCAGAACGGGCAGTTTTTGAGAAACTTTCATTAAAGGAACAAGCTATTAATGCACAGTGTACGGAGCTTGAGGAAGCAATTGTTGCTTGTAATAGTGCAATTGCAACGAAAGATGAAGCCCTTAAGCTTCTTGAGAGCGCAGAAGGTTGGGCGACTTGGGACGCATGGGCTGGTGGTGGACTGCTCACTGATATGGTTAAGTATGAAAAATTGGACGGTGTTCAAGTCGCTTTCAAAAAACTTCAGTCCGACATGAATTTATTGAAGCGAGAAATGGCAGACGTAGACGTACAAATCAATTATGAACTTTCACAAATTGATGAAACTACAAAAATGTTTGATATTTGGTTTGATAATTTTTTCACGGACATGAAGGTGAAGTCTCAAATTCTTGCACAAATTGAAGCGCTAAAGGTTTTGTCTAATGAGCTGACCCATCTGAAAAACTCACTTGATTATCGTTATCAAATAACTGAATCTGAACATAAAGCTTGTGTTGAGGCTTTGGAGTCTGTATTGATGCAATAAGGTACTAGTCATTTTTATAAAACTTGAATATTGAGATAATGGATGTCTATTTTGGGCATCCATTTTTTTATGGGTGTATTTCTGAATGTTACCACATGATAAAGTAGCTATTTTCAGAAAAATGCCTTAATAAATAAAGTTAAGTTGACATAATTCAAGCTAGTTATGACAATTTTGTTACTATTTCATTTTGTGTCCGTGGTCACATTTTTATTAATCAAAATCGGTTATGATAGGGCTAACAAATTCAAACAGACAGTGTTTCTCAATAGATGAAATCATTATTCGGGCATAAAAGGAGATTAGAACATGAATGCATGGAGAGGCTTTAAAGGCGACACATGGCAACAAGAAATTGATGTGAGAGCATTTATTCAAGACAATTACCAACCGTATGAGGGCGATGAAGCGTTCTTAGTCGGTACAACCGAGAAAACTCAGAAAGTATGGGATAAGTCGGAAGCTTTAATTAAAGAGGAAATTCAAAAGGGCATTATTGACATCGCAACAGAAAAGTTTTCAAGCATTGAAGCTTATGGTGCGGGCTACATAGACAAAGAGAATGAAGTGATTGTAGGCTTCCAAGCGGACGCACCGCTCAAAAGACTCGTAAATCCTTATGGTGGTTTTAAAATGGTCAAGGACTCTCTTGCTGCATACAACTATCACTTGGACGAAACAATGGAAAAAAACTTCGTTGAATTCAGAAAAACGCATAACGACGGCGTATTCGACGCTTATACAGACGAAATGAAAGCGGCTAGAACGGTTGGCCTTTTAACAGGTCTTCCAGATGCTTACGGCAGAGGCCGCATTATTGGCGACTACAGAAGAATTGCCCTCTACGGGATTGACAGATTAATAGAAGCAAAGCAAAAGGACTTCAAGCACCTCCTTAAAGGTGCGGCGACTGCTGAAATGCTTCAACTCAGAGAAGAAGTCAACATGCAAATCAGAGCCCTCAAAGCGATGAAGGTGATGGCGGCACATTACGGTATTGATATTTCACAACCTGCGAAAGACGCACACGAAGCGGTTCAATTCTTCTACTTTGGTTACCTCGCTGCAATCAGAGAGAACAACGGCGCAGCCATGTCACTCGGCAGAAATACAGCATTCCTAGACATTTACCTACAAAGAGATATTGAAGAAGGTATTTTAACAGAAGCAACAGCACAAGAGCTCATTGACCAATTGGTCATTAAGCTGAGAATGGTCAGACACCTCCGGACGCCAGACTACAATACACTGTTTGCAGGCGATCCAACATGGGTGACTGAGTCCATCGGTGGTATGGGTAAAGATGGTAGAACTCTCGTTACCAAAACAGCTTATAGATTTTTAAACACACTGACAAACCTCGATCCAGCACCAGAACCGAACATGACTGTACTTTGGAGTGAGCAGCTTCCAGAAGCGTTCAAGCGTTATTGCTCAAAAATGTCAATCGATTCAGGCGCTATCCAATATGAAAATGACGACCTTATGAGACCTATTTACGGCGACGACTATGCGATTGCCTGCTGTGTTTCTGCCATGGAAGTTGGCAAGCAAATGCAATTCTTCGGCGCTAGAGCAAACTTAGGTAAAGCATTACTCTATGCCATTAATGAAGGCCGAGATGAAATGAAAATGGCTAAAAATGGCGAACCAATCCGACTCGTAGAAGGCATTGCACCTATTCAGGGCGAGTACCTAGAATACGACGAGGTCAAAGCTAATTTTGATAAAGTAATTGCTTACTTAGCGGAACTTTATGCAAATACAATGAGTACCATCCACTATATGCATGATAAATATGCCTATGAAGCAGGCCAACTTGCCTTACATGACACCCATGTACACCGTTTTATGGCTTTCGGCGCGGCAGGTATTTCTATCGTAGCAGATGCATTTAGTGCGATCAAATATGCAAAGGTTAAGCCGGTCAGAAACGAAAAGGGTTTAACGGTAGACTTCGAAATTGAAGGTGAGTTCCCTTGCTATGGCAACGATGACGACCGTGTTGACCAAATTGCGGTTGCGGTAGTTGAGCAGTTTAGCAGTGAACTTAAGAAACACCCAATCTACAGAAATTCTGAGCACACGCTTTCCATTTTGACCATCACGTCTAACATGGTCTATGGTAAGAAGACGGGCGCTACGCCAGACGGCAGAGCTGCTGGCGTGCCGTTTGCTCCAGGGGCAAATCCTATGCATGGTAGAGATAAAATGGGCGCGTTAGCATCGCTTAACTCAGTTGCGAAGCTTCCGTTCAAAGGTGTTTGCCAAGACGGTATTTCAAATACCTTCTCAATTCTCCCAGAAGCAATTGGAAAAGAGGAAGAAGAACGTTACAAAAACCTTGCGGCTCTTATGGACGGTTACTTCTCACAAGGCGCGTTCCACTTGAATGTCAATGCGCTTTCAAGAACGAAGCTTTTAGATGCTGTGGAAAATCCTGAGAAGTACCCAACGTTGACGATTCGCGTATCGGGTTACGCGGTTCACTTCAATAGATTAACGCACGACCAGAAAATGGAAGTTATTTCAAGAACGTTCCATCAGTGCGTATAAGCCAATGACAAGCGGACGCATCCATTCAATTGAAACCATGGGACTCTTAGATGGTCCTGGTATAAGAACCATCGTGTTTCTGCAGGGCTGTCCCCTCAGATGCCAGTATTGCCACAACCCTGATACGCAAAATGTTAAAGGGGGGGAAGTTACAACGCCAGAGGCGTTAGTAATGATGGCAAAACGTTATAAGCCTTATTTTGAGCGTTCAGGAGGTGGGGTTACCTTCTCGGGCGGAGAGCCGCTTCTTCAAGGCAAGTTCTTGTTAGAGTCGCTCAAACTCATGAAGGCGGCGGGAATTCATACCGCAATCGATACTTCTGGCTTTGGGGAGTCGGAGTACTTCGAAGAAATATTAAAATATACAGACTATGTGCTGTTAGACCTCAAACATTTTGAGGAAAAAGCGCATAAGGAACTTATTGGTGTGAGCATGAGTGGACGACAGGCCTTTTTAAAAGCACTCGGGCGCTTTAAGGGCAAAATTTGTTTTAGACATGTTATGGTGCCAGGATATACAGACAGTGAGCGCGCCATGGAACAGCTGGCTAAACTTATTGTCAATTATCAAACGATAGTTGATAAGATAGAAATTTTACCTTATCATAAGATGGGAGTACAGAAGTATACTCAGCTTGGAACGACAGACCCGCTGATGGCAGTGCCTCAAATGGACAAAGTCAGAGCGAAAGAACTTGAACATTATTTAGTGGCTTGTGTACAAGAGCTGCGAGAAGCAGAATTGGCTCAGGCAGCATCTGCTTAATATCAGTTATATAACAACTCAAGCCATTTAGAGCACTGTGCTCTAAACGGCTTGAGTTATTCTTGTATTAGGAGGACCAATGGAGGAAACAGCCCGTTTCAATAGTACTTGCAGTCAGTGTACCCGCTGCGGCAAAAGTCATTGCATTAAAAATATTCCCCTGCTTTCCAATCTGACAGACGAAGAAGCGGAAAAAATTTCGAGTGGCGTTACCCCAGCGTTTTATAAAAAAGGGGCATACTTGTTCAAGTCTGGTGAGAAGGCCAATAAATTGTTTATTCTGTGCAAGGGTAAAATCAAGCTGTTTAAAACCAACAGTGAAGGTAAGGAACAAATCATTTACATTATGTCGGATGGGGATTTTTTCGGAGCGTTCAATTTACTGAAAGAAGATGAGTTCGACATGGACGCAGTAGCGCTTGAAGATTCGGAAGTCAGTCTGCTGGCGAAAAGCGAGTTCGATAAAATTATACTTTCAAATCCAGAAATTACCCTCAAAGTATTGGAAAAGGCCTATGAACGCATTATTAAGGCGGAAGCATTGGTGGAACGCCTTTCTATCAACAATTTAGATTCTAAAGTGGCAGGTCTTTTAGTCCATTTAGCAAAGGGATATGGGACACAGACAAAGGAAGGTATTCTCATTAAACTTTCTATCAGCCGTGAGGAAATGGGCAGCTATGCGGGCATAGCGAGAGAGACCATGAGCAGAAAACTTAACTATTTTCAGGAGCTTGGCTTAATAGAAGTGAAAAATAAGAAGCAAATTCTTATAAAACAAATGGATGCGCTAGAAGAAAAGTGCTAATTTCGATATAATATAAAAGCTGGTGTGAAAATGCCAGCTTTTGCTGTTTCTATCATTTGCAGACTAGGAGGTCGACATATGCTTATCGTTGCCATTTTGATTCCGTTATTATTTATTGTGGGTTTAGCCTTTTCATTTTACCGGTTTTATAAAGAGAAGTCTTATAAAGTTATGCTGAGTTTCACAGCACTTGGATTGATTTTTGGATATTACTTTAAAGGGCTGACCGAAGCGAGGTTAACTACAAGCAGTACTGGTACAGAGGGTATTTTCTTAGCGTTTACTGTATTTTTAATAATGGTAATTAATGGAGTAGTAGCTCAGTTCTTAAGCATAATGCTAAAAAAGCCTCACTCGAAAAACAAAAAAATTGCTTATTCAATCGGAGGCGTATTTATAATTGTGACACTGTTTATGATGCTACAGCGTCTTCTGTAGGTTCAATTGCCATACTGGCAATATTAGATTTTTTGCCACTAGATTCTTCTTTAGCCTTTTGTTTAAGAAGCTTTAAGTAAGTAGAAGACAACAATGCAGAGGCCATCGCTGCAGTTTTAATATCTTGTGGCGAGGGATCGGCAGGTGCTAACGCCGCACGTTTAACGCGCTCTAAAGTATTTAGGTTGTCTTCTTCATTTTCGCTAGAAGGAATGGAGATAGAAACTTCACCACCACTCACATAACGTTTGCCGTCGGGACCGAGGGTATAACTAAAACGAGCAGTGCTGACCAAACCACCGCCTACTGCCATGTGCGCCTGTTCGTGCTGTTTGACGTTGTTTTCCCAATTGATGAGTTTTCGCACATCACTTTGAACCTTCATTTCGGCACTGACATTTTTCAAAGTTTTGGCTTTAGGTTCAGTTTTAACGGTAGCTTTACTTGAAGATTTATTCTTATTTTTTTCAGAAGCATCGTCTGAAAACTGTTTTGTCTTTGGCCCGGGTAACTCAGGCGGTTCTGGCTCGGGTGTGTTTAGGGATGCGTTAGGCCATTGGTTTAAAAAGACTGCTGGCATGTATTGCAGCGATGCGATCATGAATATCACCTCGTTTCTTAGCATACTATGTAATGTTGTTTAAGCTTTTACTTTGAAATATAAGAGAGGACAATATGAGAAATCCCCAATATCAAACAGTGCAAGATTGGCTGAAATTAGAACTTAAGGAGGCCAATTGGGCAGAGCGATTAACCGATCGGTTTCAAAAATATGTACAGGGCCTATTGCCCAGTCAAATACAAGATGCAATTACTAAAGGGATGTCTGGCTTTACGAAGCTGGTAATGACCGGTTCAGGATTTCTTTTACCAGAGTCAGATGCGACTAGGGCGTTGGAACAAAAGATTTTCCAATCTGAGAAGTCCATAGAAAACTTTACACACTTGGGTATGCTCAGCGGCGCAGGAACTAGCGCAGGAGGCATTCTAACAGGACTTTTTGACTTGCCGCTGCTAATGAGCTTTAAAATTAAATTGATTTTTGAAATAGGCAGTCATTTTGGATACGATTTGAAAGAGCCAAAAGAAAGGTATTTTGCCCTTTTGATTTTTAGAGAAGCGTTCTCGGGACCGGTTCAAAAAAAAGGTCATCTAATGAAACTTATTGAATTTGAAGCCCAATCTGCGCACCTTGAGAATCCGCTGGAACAAATAGACTGGCAGGGATTCCAGCAGGAATACAGAGACTACATTGATTTAGCCAAATTATTACAGTTTATTCCAGGCATAGGCATTGTAATTGGAGCTAGCGTCAATCGCAAGCTCATGCATAAGCTGGGGGAAACTGCAATCAACGCGTATAAGCTTAGATATTTTCAAACGCATCCAGAAGCGAGAGTTATTTTGAACTTTGATTTAACTCCTTCTCGAAAGGTTTAAAACATTCAATAACTGCTTTGGTCAGAGGCTCATAAATCATCTTCATAGCAATGCTTGCCAATAAGGATTTTTGTTGGCGTTCTGAAAGAGCCTCATAGGGAAGGTTCAGCTTTTTTATCTCGTTTAAAATCACTTCTTTTGAACTCACAAGCAACACCTCAATTATAAAAACGCGCATATTGTGTGCATATATTATACCCTTAAAATAGCAAAAAAAACCCTGTTCGAGAATATTCGAAAAGGGTTTTTTGGTGTTTTTTTGAAATTTATGAACGCGCTTCGTTATAACGGTCGTTTGCGACAGTCCAGTTGAGAACGGACCACCAAGTATTAACATAATCAGGGCGTTTATTTTGGAATTTTAGGTAGTAAGCATGTTCCCA
>JBGSUZ010000297.1:0-4976 GCA_041753235.1 Acidaminobacteraceae bacterium | reverse complement strand
TAATGTCACAAGTAGTGTACAATTGCAATAAGAGAAAAAAACTCGATAAGGGGTGAAATATATGCTTATAAGGTTAAGTGCACAGAATTTTTTGTCGTTTAATGAGAAAAAAGAGTTTAACATGTTTGCGAATAATAGATTGGATAGAAGAAAAAATGATTTGTTTGAGTTGGATAAATCAAACAATGTATTGAATATCACTGCTTTATATGGTGCAAATGCTTCAGGAAAATCAAATTTTTTGCAAGTTTTATCATTTATGAAACACATGATAACTAAGGGGTTAAATAACGCAACAAAAGATTTGTTTTGTAGAACTGATGCTAGCAATAAAGACAAAGTTACGAAAATTGAAATTGAAGTGTTGGTAAATGGTACAATATTTGCTTATGGATTTGAAGTACTCTTACGTGAAAAGACAGTTGTAAAAGAATGGCTGTATGAGTTGGATTACGATAGAAAAACTCAAGCGTTATTATTCGGTAAATACATTAATGATAATGGTGAAGTTGAAATTGAATTGAATGCTGGAAACAAGGTATCTAGTGAGGATATGATATATACTTCTACCTTTGAAGCTAAAGCAAAAGTGAATAAGTCTGAAACGTTCTTGAAAATAATAAACGATGAAAGCAACATGTTCAGCAGTGCTTTTAATGAAAGATTTTATTCAATTAGAAAATGGTTTGAAGATACGTTGGAGATAATTAAACCTAACTCAAGGTATAGAGCAAATAAAATTAATGAATTACATTTAAAAAAAATCTCATCTATTATACAAGAATTTGACACTGGGATAAGTGATATAACTCTAAGTATGGTCCCTATAGAAGAAGTTAAAAAGTTAATTCCATCTGAACTCTTGGAAGACATTGTTGATGACTCAAAAAAAATAGATGGTGAGGTTGAGGAAAAAACAAGTTTTACCATTAGCATAGGTCCTTACTATTACATTATTGAAATTGAAAAAGGTGAAATTAGTAGTGTAAGAGAGCTGAAATTTAAACACCACGGAAAAGAATGTGAATTTAAGTATTTTGAAGAATCTGATGGTACCAAAAGGTTATTCGATATTTTAGACATGTTATTAAGCTCAGGAGGGAAAGTCTTTGTAGTCGATGAATTGGAGAGAAGCTTACATCCTAGACTAACTAAAAGGTTTGTCGAAATGTTCTTGGAAAAAAACAGTGGAAAAGAATCTCAACTGATATTTACAACTCATGAGACATTTATTATGTCGCTTGAATTATTTAGGCAGGATGAAATATGGTTTGTAGAAAAAAGTGATGAGGGTTATTCTTCCGTATACTCTTTAAATGAGTATAAAGAGAGATATGATAAAAAAATAGATAGGGCTTATCTAGAAGGTAGATATGGTGCTGTTCCTGTATTTCAAAATTTAGAAATGGAAGGATAGCTGGTTATGGAGTTTAGAGAATTTAAAGGAAACACCAGAGAACAAGAAGCGGAAAAAAGTGACTTAAGAAAAACTTTGAAGGTTATAGCAGAGGGTAGAGCGGCAGAATATTATTATTTTAGAGCCCTTTCGACTATGACAGGACATAATAGGTTATTACCTAATCTTGAAGTTATCTATATTGATAAAATAAATGATAGCAAAGACGATAGCCACCCACCTAAATTAATTGAATGGGTAAAAGAAGATAAATCAAAAATTCAAGGGTATGGGCAACCTGGAAATGAATACGAATATTACGTTATATTTGACTTAGATAGATCTAGAGTAGAAATGCAAAAATGGAAAAATGTCACTTATGATTATGTTAAAGAGCAAATTAAAGATGATTTCGATGTATTTTTATTGAATACAAATCCATGTTTTGAATTGTGGTTGCTTTTACATTATGAAGGTTTTTGTGAAAAATACTTGAACGATGAAGAGATTTTAAGAAACAGGAAATTAAAATACATTGATCATCTTGTTGATTCTAAAACTAAATATCTAACACATTTAGTTTCAGAGATATTTGGCATAAACTCTAAACTCCGAAACGATAGTATAGAAGAAGATATATTGAGGCGTCAAAGATACAAAGAATGTTTTCTTGACCATCTAGGTTGTGCTTTAAAAAATGAGCGTATTTTCTGCGGTAGTGAGATTAGTCTTAATGCAGCGTGTAGCAATATAGGGCTTCATATAAGTAGAATACTAGAATCAACAAACTGTACATAAGGAAGACTGTACCGACTTTTGATCATTGATGGAGGTAGGCATATGGAAGTTTCACATGTTGTTGAAACAATTGATTCGCTGTTTGACATAACCAATAAAGAACTTTATGCCAGTGAATCCGGCGTTACATATCATGCAGAAAAAAAAGTTAAAAAGCTAGGCTATTGTGTGAACCTAACACTTGAAACGGTTCAGGAAGCAAGAAAACAAGGCGTCGAGATGATGGTGACACACCACGATGCTTGGGATGAACTATATGGACTAAAAGAGGCGTGCGCGGAAAAGCTAGCGGCATATGGCATAAGCCACTATTACAATCACTTACCGCTTGACGACTGTCATTTTGGAACCAATGATAGCCTACTCGATAAATTGAATCTGAAAAAGATTAAGCAAACCCACGAATGGGAAGGTCTATATTTTGGCAGAGTCGCAGAGTATGATGAAGCAGTTGAATTGGATACGCTAGTAAAAAATATGGAAAACCTACTTGAAGAACCCGTTAAGTCTTGGCAGTTTAATGACAAAAAGGTGAAGCGAGTAGGTTTAGTCTGTGGTAATGGTGGGTCAACAGAGTGCCTGAAGGAAGCTGTTGAGAATGGGTGCGATGTTTACATAACTGGAGAATGCAATTTGTATACGATTCAGTACGCTCAGTTTAAAGGCATCAATTTGATTATTGGCAGTCATACTTTTACTGAATTCTTTGGTATTGAAAGTTTAGCGCAGAAACTTAATGCGGCTGTTCCTGAACTTGTGGTTGTGAGGCTGAATGAGGCGCATGATGAAGTGAAGTTGATATTATAAAAAAATAATTATATTTTTAATGATTTTTGTAAATTTTTAATTAGTTTTGTAATTCATGTAGACTGAAAAAGCTAATATGTGTATACTAAGTGAAGAATCCAACCTTAGCTTTTCGAAATTTGAGCCGAAAAGAAGGATTTTAAATATTACAACTTCATAAGCAAGAGTAAATGCTTCACCCGTATATAGTTGTTGCAAACTAGTGCAAAATAATGCTGTTTTTATAAGAGCATTGTTTTGCACTTTTTTTTTCACAACTAAGCGGTATATCAACATGACAAGGAGGTCAAATAAAGGCTGATTTTAATGTTCAGTTAGCCTAGAGATATCACTAATCAATATTGAGAACTCATACTATATTTAGACGAAGGAGCAATAGTCATGTACAAGTGTTTAGTAAATGGGAAAGAAATAGTCATCGAGTCAGAATTGGCATTATCGGTTCTACGACAACTGCTGACGGAGTGCAATCCGGACTTGTTTATAGTTTTTTGGGAACAGTGATAGGGTCATTGGTTTTACCAGCAATCATAGGTGGCATTCACAAGCTAAGGACTAAAAAACTTCCTAGTATTCGCTTCATTGGCATCACATACTTAATTTGTTCATTGCTAGCTTTAATGGGCGGCTTTAATTTAATGAATGACAGAGGTGCGCAGAGTAAGGCCTTCACAGAATCATTAGACATCATTGTAGATGGTAGAGTCAACCTGAAGGATTGGGAACCTATTGCATATGATCGACAAACCTATGGAGAATATGCTGAATTAGGGGCTACATTCCAAGAATATAGTTTAAAATGCAATCAGATGAACCAACAGGTAATAGATGAGTTACAGAACACTGATTATACTAAAGTAATTTCACCTTCATCGCTAGATAGCGTAAATGAGGTGAGAGAATCTATTCAAAGAATTGAACGGTTAATTGAAAATACGGAGGCATATGCGAATCGCTTAAAAAGCATTAATGAAGAATATGATGCTAAGTTTGAGAATTTAACTATATCCGATTCTATAAAAAACAAATTCATCGAAAATCAATGGCGTGAAGCTAAAGCATACGAAGTTTCAATTAGTGAAACATTTGGAAAAATAAAGAATCCGATGGGAGATATACTGAAATTGTTGGAATTTATGGAATCGAAACAAGGGGAATATGCGGGAATATGAGTGTAAAGATAACAAGATATATTTCTATACCGATGAAGATGTTAATAAATACAATGAACTATTCAGCACAATAAGTGTGGGACTCGTTGAGCTTGTAAAATTATATACTGAATTACCAGCACAGTAGATTTACTGGACTGAGGACGAGAAAAATCGACACAAGGCGAATGCGTGGCACACAAGGACAAGATTATTATAGAGAAAAATGGCGCATCAAGAAAGTGAAGAAGGGATAATGCCTATAGCTTAATCCCCTCTAATTTGAGAACCTCTAGAATACAAGAATCTAAAGATAGGTCTTCATTAGTATACGTATCTTTGGCATAAATGTCCGGCTCAGTATGAACCTCTTCATTGGCTGCACCCGTTTGGTCTATGCCGTAGGTACTGGAATAGCGAAGCACCAAGCCGCTGTTTGGTAGTGCAAACAACATAGGGTCTCTTCCTATGCCGTCGCCACCTGTTTTTGAACCGACAAGCGTAGCAAAGCCCGTATTCTTTGAAAAATTCGCAAAGGACTCAGACGATGAATAGACATTCGAGTCTACTAACAAGTATATTTTTCCCTTAAAGCCACCTGTTTGACTTGGTTGAAGTGAGAAGACATTCTCGGTATAAACATCGAACTCTGTGAATACCTCCGGTTTTGCATTTTCTAAATTGAGTGTCTTAAGCGATTCGATAGGCTTCAACTGACGTTTGAGACTACTAGACGAATGGATAGCAGTATTACCATCGGGATAAAGAGAATCTAGCATAAGTTTGTTATTAGCACCTAATTTGTATAAGAAATAAGTCTTATA